>CAIWXV010000001.1 GCA_903916765.1 uncultured Dehalococcoidia bacterium
ATGGGCAGTAATAATACGCTTAGCTATCGAAAGCCCCAATCCCGAACCTTTAGATTCAACATTGCTGCCCCGGTAGAATTCGTCGAATAATTTAGGCAGATCTTGTGGAGTAATACCAATACCAGTGTCGGTGATATCTACTCTAATTTCATTCTCATTCTCCGCGACGCTTATTGTTATTTTCCCTTCTTTGGTATAATTTATGGCATTATTTGTTATGTTAGTAATTACCTGTTGTAAACGGCGGCCGGAACCGAAGAGAACGGGTGACTTCTGAGGCAGTTCAACCGAAAGTTGCAGTCCTTTTCTCTTCGCCAGCATCTCAAGACCCTCTAGCGAACGATTGACTATCTCATTTAGAGCAAGCTCCGTCATTTCTTTTTTCAATTGTCCCAATTCAATGCGGGGAATATCCAGCAAATCGGTGATTAAAACGAGAAGGCCGTCAATCCTGCGTGAACCGCGTTGAAGCCAATCTTTTTGCCCTTCTGTCGCTTCTCCTGCATACCCGTCCAGTACATAAGAAATGCAACTCTGCACAGCTACTAATGGAGCTTGCAGGTCGTGTGTGACCACATTGAGTAAACGAATAAACCGTGTCCTTTCATCTTTCAGGCGGTCTACCTCACCGGAAATCCTTTGCAATTCGCGCTCATCTTCCTCAAGTATCCTGTCCCTCAGTTGATCCACTTTCAAGTGCTGCTGCCGCAGTTCACCGGCGACGGCAGTGGTGATATATGTACTTGTAAAGGCCAGTAGCGCAAGAGTGACGATGATACTGCTTACAAAGTTAAGTTGTTTGTAGATGTCCGTTGGAATAAAACCGATAAGGTTCACATGGCTGATAACGCCGGCATATTCCAGAAATGCCAGCAGCGCTGCCATGCCAACTGCGATAGTTGTTAATTCATAGGCGCGGCGTTTAGTGAGAAGGATACTGGCGGCAGTAGTGTGGATAACATAAACGAATACAAATGGATTTGTAATTCCACCCGTATAATGCAGCAGAACAGTCAATATGCCTAAATCGAGTAAAACCTGAACGTAACCGCTGGTTTGAGCCCGTTTGATAACAAGCTCAGAATCCTCCCCTGCCAGCCGTTGGCTCCATAAATACATCCAGAGGTTGTAAGCCAGAATAAATACGCATATGATAAAAACCGGTAATGTTTGGAAACTAATGTCAAAGATGTACCTGGCAAAGAGAGTAACCGCGATAATCCCAAGAACCACCAGCCATCTCATCCTGACGAAAACGTTAAGACGTACCTTGAGGGCTTTTAGTTCGGGCATATACCCGGCTGCGGGTTCTATTTTAGACGACATAACATCTCTTCGCCGGGTTCCATAACAATATCCTGCGAGTTTTCAGGATACTTCCACCTGTACCCGGCTAAATCAGCTTTCTTGTTCCACTGTTTTTAGAAGCGTTCCGTGGCTGTCGTGAATATTTATCCCTAAAGAAATTTTACCCGGTAGGCTATGGGTCGCGCAACCCAGGCAAGGGTCATATGCGCGGAAAGCCATTTCCACCATATTCAGCATTCCCTCTTTTATATTTCCACCATCGATAAAAGCCATCGCCGCCTTTTTTACCGATAACCCGATGGGGGCTGCATTATGCTGTGTAGCCACGATCAGATTTACTTTTGTCAGTAGTCCCTGGTCATCAGTTTCGTAATGGTGAATAAGCGTGCCGCGCGCTGCTTCCACACAACCAACCCCAACCCGCTTCAGTTTCAGATTCATGTTTCTTATATCTTTGCTGGTTAATAGAGGGTCGTTGGCAATGCGCTG
>CAIWXV010000002.1 GCA_903916765.1 uncultured Dehalococcoidia bacterium
CTTAATATTATGCCTCTAACTATTCTTTTGTTATAAATACGATACCCACTTTGTGAATCAGTTACTTGAATTTTAGAGCCGAAGTTCCATAGAAAATTAATGATACCAATACCAAACTTACGATAACGCGGTATATTTAATCCATCCTCCATAAACCGGGAACCGATTACCAGGTCAGCTTTATTTTTAATAACGGGATTGATAAGTAACGGTATTTCATCTGGATTGTGCTGGCCATCTCCATCGATCGTAACCAAAATATCAGCGTCAGAGGCTTGAAAAGCTTCAATGCAAGACTTTATTGCTGCTCCATACCCTTTGTTCAGACCATGACTTATTATTTTAGCTCCTGCTGCTGAAGCAATTTCAGCTGTTTTATCAGATGAACCATCATCGATGACGATAACATCATTTACATATTTCAAGGTCCTTGTTACAACATCTCCAATCGAACTCGCGGTGTTATAACATGGAATGGCGGCAAGGATCTTTAAGTTAGCCCTTTGAAGGTAGTAGTCAGAATGATTTGCCTCGCCTTGATCACTTCGTATTGTTTCGGTTGAGGCAGTTGAAGCTTGCATAGCTACCGGCTTCTGCCTGTCCTCTATTAGGTCTTTTGGTTGTGGGTATTGCTTTTTTTTATTATCGTGTTTCATGTTAATCTTTAGTAATATTTATGACCTTACCCCAAGCTTATTATAACCTGCTATTCGAATCTCATCGCTTTCTGACCGGGTTTCCTGCTTTTCAAGATACTGTTTTGGCGTTAAGTTGTCAAGGAATTTGTGCGGTCGCCATTAATTATACTCCCGCAGCAATTCCTCAATCTTCTCCCTTGCGAACCTTAAATTCGGGGACGTGTTTACAGACATGCTGATGGTTAAAAGCGAATACCCGACTAAAGATGAGGAGAAAAAGATAATCGGTGACATCGATAGGATTGATGAACCAGACTTAAAACCGGTGACAAATCCGGAAGAAATCAAACAACTGCAACAACTGGGGTTTTACCCTATATCATTGAATATACCGCCTCAATTGTCACTACAGTGCGCCACGACCCCGATGTGTCATGGGGACCGAGTGTCAGAGCCGGTATCGCACTTTACAAGTGTTCCCGCGTATTAGCACTGCTCGATGGCCGTGATTTTGTGATTCCTGATGATATTAAGTCTCTGGTTTTTAACACTATTGAGCACCGCATCAGGGTAAAACCGGAAGCTTTCTGGACAATATTACTCCACACATGGTTATTGCCCGAAATCTTGAAAAAATACCGGCTCCCAAGTTGAGTGCATGAGCAAACTTTATCGCCGGATAGCTCCGCTCCTAAGGCTGTACGTGGCTGTTATTTTACTAGTAGCCGCCATACTTTCACAGCCGGTGGTGTCGATTAAGGATGTGCAGAATATCACAGGGCTCTCTCCCAAAGCGGCTAATGACCTGGTGCAAGCTTTCTTAACAGCAAGCATTCTTAAAGAAACCACTGGACACCAGTCCTGCGGCGAAAAAGCATTTTTGCGAAACGAACCCATTTTTAGCTTTGTGCAGAGACTGGCATGGCGCTATTGGGGGAGAAATTAATAGGAGCAGGCGGCGGCTTTTTCATGTTTTACTGTGAAAACGATAAACGCCGTACGGAATCTACCACACCCCTTCAATACTGGAGGGTTTACTTCGGGAAATGCTACAATTGCTGGAAGCAGGTCATCGCTAATTGATGAGTTAAATCGCGGTATTCTGCGTTTTATTCAAGAATAGGCTCAAGTAAATGAAAATCACAGCTAGAATCGTTGCAGCCGTCTTCGCTTTTTATGTCTTACTATTGGTATTGGGTTCTATTCTGACAATGGAACTCCCTCGTGTGCCTTTGGATACCTCACCGTCTTCTGTTGGATTAAATTATGAGGATGTCTCTTTCCTCAGCCGCGGTGATAGTTTGCAGTTAAGCGGCTGGTATCTTCCGGGTCAGAGTAATGCCGTCATTATTATTGTGCATGGCGGTTTTCAGAATCGTGTAGATGATGAAGTCGACACCTTAGGACTGTCGCGTGATTTGGTACAAAGGGGATACAATCTTTTGTTATTCGACTTACGGGGTAGGGGAGAATCGGCGGGAAGCGGGCGTTCCTTAATGAATATCCAGCAGGATATCGGAGGCGCCGTCGATTACCTGAAAAGTAGAGGCTACCCTGTGGCGAATATCGGAATTCTCGGATTTTGTTCCGGGGCTGTCGCAGCGTGCATCTTCGCAAGTGAAGAGAATGTCGGTGCTCTGGCCCTGGATGGGTGTTTTCCCACGGTACGCGGGATGGCTATCAACCAGGCAACCGATAAAGGCATCCCCAAACCAATCGCAGAAGCCTTTATGCCGGGATTGTTTTTTACCGCGAAGGTTCTTTATGGCTATAAACCGGTAAATGCGATAGATGTTATTTCATCTGTTCAGTGTCCGATTCTTTTTATACACGAGGGGAATGATACTCTGATTTCATCGGCAGAAACCACCCAGCTTTTTAAGGCATCGAAGAATCTGGTTAACGAGGTTTGGGAAATCCCCTCTGTTACGCATAGTCACGCATATCGCACTTTCCCTTCTCAATATGTAGACCATCTGGATAATTTCTTTGCTAACAAACTGAAGAGCAATCACGTCGTGATGTAGTCGTTCTTGATGTGGTCTTATTCAGCAATACTATTCTGCAAACAATCGAGCTTATCCAGAATCAACGCAATGCGCCGATAATTATACTCTCAGGGCAGACGAGGTAGATACCCGGACCAATGGACTTACCAGAGATGCCGAGGGATTCTTTGTCAAGCCTTTCCGGATGCACGAATTACCGGATATTGTCCAGGCAAAGGCAAGTCGGGCTCCCAAAATTACATCTCAGCCCGATAGCGACCATTGAGGATGTCTGATCTGCTCCAAACAAGTATTTAATTCTTCATAGAATAAGAGCATTTGTTCATCGACGATGGCTCGCATAAGATATGCCTCCGAGGGATGGTATAATTCTTCTTCGCCGCAGGGGGTCATCGGTAAGACCGTATCATCCTTCCCATTCCAGCTCATATTCACCAGCAAACCTACTTTTTGTAGTGGCGGGTCGAGTGTTGCATCAACCAGGATGAGTTTTCCGCCTATCTCTACCTTACAGGCGATGTGATGACTAACCGGCATCGCTTCCGCCATCTCCTTGAGCCTTAAGGAGTATTTTTCGAGTATCCCTGCCCTCTCATCCCATCGATAAGGATAGACCACAAACAGCACCGGTAATCCTAACCTCTGAAACATCTCGCAAAGCAGAAAATGCTTGGGGGAACAAGACCCCTTACCCAACCTGAGAATATCGATATACCTCTGGGAATCAATCAGTTCCGGGACAATGGCATAAGGAATGTTTCTTATCTTCTCGAAAATACTTACCCGCGACTGTATGGCATCTTTACCGCGAGTCCATTCCCCGAATTTCTCATCGATGATGGTCATCAATGAAAACCTCTTCTTTTCATGACCCGGCTTCCGCAGGATGTGCAATAGCTTGTTTTGTGATTGAGCTCGATTCCACATTTGCCGCAGAAAACCGGACTGTTCTCCCGGTTTTTTATCAGTTTATTACCGCAATTAGGACAGAACTTCGCGTAATGAAGCACACGAGTCTGACATTCAGGGCATAAGGTTAGAAATTCGGCATTACTGCCTTTGAAAGGGGAAATTTTCTGGGCACGTACCAGGAGGAGAATAAAAAGCACGAGCATGCCGATAAA
>CAIWXV010000003.1 GCA_903916765.1 uncultured Dehalococcoidia bacterium
TCAAATTACATAGTACCGCCTATGTATATGATAGCAATTATGAATGGTTGTCACGCCTGCTTTTAGGTGTTGCCGGGTTTCAATTATCAGACGCACATAGATATACAAGATTACAGCAGATTTTCGAGGGCTCAGCTTGGGACACCACACCTCATCCAATAAATCGTTATCGAGAAACACCAGACGAAATTATTGATGATATAGGTAAAGTATGTGAGGCCGCGGGGGAACACCCTGTGAAGATGCCGGATATGGAATTGAAAGAAATCCGTAAGGTATTGTCTGAATTAAACGTTTTGGCCCTTTCTGATGAGACGGGATTAACTGCAGAATTCCACTTTGTTGGGGATGAGCCAGCAATGCAAAGGCTGATGGATAGTAAAAAAGGTGTGGCAACCTCACTGTTTCAAACAGAAATAGATATGACCCATCCGCAACTTGGACATGGAATATATTCCAACCTACGGCTACCCCTGGCAGATACTCAAGAAAGAGGTTACCGCCGATGTAATCAGCTGAACCTGCTTGAATGCAGTCAATGGACGAACTTCCATCTGTTAGGTGCGTGGCAGGCATCACCGGATGCAAATAATATGGTGACTATTAACTTCAGCAGCTTTCTTCCCGCTATTTCCTATCGGCCAGGCATACTTGCTAACCTGGCAATATCCAACGGTGTGCGCTCAAAATGGGCCAGCACTACTGGGGATATTATGTTATACGAAGCGGAAAAACATTTGTACAAAGAAAATATTTATCATACGGAAAAGCAACGAGTGGATAAAGATCCGGAAGAAGCAGAGGCTTATAGAGACCACGGAATTGCCTATTCTCACAAAGGTGAATACGACAAAGCCATCGCTGATTATACTAAGGCGATAGTTATAGACCCGAAGTATGCTCAAGCTTACTTCAGTCGTGGGGCCGCGTACTACTCCAAAGGTGAATATAACAAAGCTATTGCGGATCACACAATGGCGATAGATCTGGGTTCGAAGGATGCTGTGAATTACTTCAGCCGTGGGGATGCCTATTACAGCAAGGGTGAGTACGACAAAGCCATCGCTGATTACACTACAGTGATAGAGATGAATCCTAAATGGACCCATGCTTACAACCAGAGGGGAAATGCCTACGCTGAGAAAGGCGAGTACCATGAAGCCATCGGCGATTTCACCATGGCGATAGAGCTAGATCCGAAGGATACCGACGCTTACTACAACCGTGGGACTGTATTTTCTGATAAAAGTGAATACGACAAAGCCATCGTTGATTATACTAGGGCTATAGAATTAAATCCGAAGCATATCTTGGCTTACGACAACCGCGGGCTTGCCCATGGGCATAAAGGTGAATACGACAAAGCCATAACGGATTTTACCAAGGCGATAGAGCTAGACCCGCATAAAGCCGATGCTTACCATAACCGTGGGGTTGCCTATCACAGAAAAGGTGATGAAGGCAAAGCCATCGATGATTACAACAAGGCAAAAGAGTTGGGATATTATAAATGAACCTCTGACACTGGACAATGAGGTAAGGTATTACTAATCCGTATAACTACGAAAAGGCTGCATCAAAAGCATCAAGAACCTGAATATTTCTGATAGCATTGACAGCGGAGCCGATAAGACATAACCTTATAGCCGCAGACGATATCCGAGGATCGGCAATAGTATCAATAAA
>CAIWXV010000004.1 GCA_903916765.1 uncultured Dehalococcoidia bacterium
TCCCGGACTTCCATTTCCACCAGTTCCAGCAATTCCGGATCGTCCACCAGATCAACCTTGTTCAAATAGACGACGATGGCCGGCACGCCGACCTGGCGAGCCAGCAGTACGTGCTCCTTGGTCTGAGGCATCGGGCCGTCAACCGCAGATACTACCAATATCGCGCCATCCATCTGGGCTGCGCCGGTAATCATATTCTTAATATAATCAGCATGGCCGGGACAATCAATATGCGCATAATGACGTGAATCTGACTCATACTCGACATGGGCTACCTGGATAGTAACAACTTTAGTTTCGTCTCTTACTGTACCACCCTTGGCGATATCAGCATAATCACGCGCTGTTGCCTTACCTAATTTTGCTGAAACATTGACAATAGCGGCAGTGAGTGTTGTCTTACCGTGATCGATGTGGCCGATTGTTCCTATATTTACGTGTGGCTTACTCCTGACAAATTTTTCTTTAGCCATTTCATTTCCTCCTTGCGCCGAAGCGCATACTGGCCTGTCCTTTTAGGCCAGGTATTGCCCAGTAAGGGCACTGTTATTTTTTTAAAGGCTCTTCCTAGTAGAACCCGTAACAGCAAAACCTGAAACAATTTTTTCTGATATATGTGCAGGCACTTCCGTGTAAAAAGAAGGCTCCATTGTATACGATGCACGGCCCTGTGTCAAGGATCTTAATATCGTAGCGTAATTAAAAACTTCTGCCAGCGGAATGTTAGCGCGAATGGTCCGCAGATTAAGGCGTTGGGCAAGCGAAACTATCTTTGCCCGACGAGAACTTAGGTCTCCGATAACTTGCCCCATAAATTCTTCCGGAACAACTACTTCTATATCCATAATCGGCTCTAATAAAATCGGGCCGGCCTTTTTTAATCCATCACTAAATGCTAATGATCCAGCCATTTTAAATGCTAATTCGGAAGAATCAACTTCATGAAAAGAACCATCCACTAAAACTACTTTTACATCATTAACCGGATAACCGGCTAATACTCCGCTTCTAGCAGAGCCTATTACTCCCTGCTTCACTGCCGGTATAAATTCGCGGGGAATTGCGCCACTCTTAATCTTATCTTCAAATGTTATCCCTGCTCCAGGCGTCTCTTGCGGCTCCATCTCCAAAACACAATGGCCATACTGTCCGCGCCCACCGCTTTGAGAGATAAACTTACCCACTGATCTTACCTTCTTAGTTAATGTCTCCCGATAAGCTACCTGAGGCTGCCCTACTTGGGCCTCAACATTAAACTCACGCAAAATTCTATCAATAATTATCTCTAAATGTAATTGCCCCATACCGGCGATAAGAGTCTGCCCGGTCTCCTGATTATAACTGACCCGAAAAGAAGGGTCTTCTTCTTCTAATTTATGTAAAGCCAAACCTAACTTCTCCTGCGCATCCTTAGATTTAGGTTCAATCGCCTGCTGAATAACCGGCTCCGGAAAACGCATTGCCTCAATAACTATGGGATTGCTTTCGCTACAAAGAGTCTCCCCGGTCCTAGTATTCTTTAATCCTACAGCAGCGGCAATCTCTCCGCAAGAGATGCTATCTGTCACTTCCTGATGATTAGCATGCATCTTTACTATTTTAGTAACTCTTTCTCTTTCCCTTTTAGAAGCATTATATATATAGGAACCTGAAGTTAATGTTCCGGAATAAACACGGATATAATTAAGCTTTCCTACATAAGGATCGGTAGCCACCTTAAAACATAATGCGCAGAAGGGAGCCTTCTCTGAAACCTTAATTTCCTCGAACTCCCCTGTCTCCGGATTAGTCCCTTTAATAGAAGGCACATCTAAAGGAGACGGAAGATAATCCTTCACCGCATCTAAAA
>CAIWXV010000005.1 GCA_903916765.1 uncultured Dehalococcoidia bacterium
GACGATTGTGGGAAACCTCTGGAGGGTACCCACATCGGCGATAATACCGATGCGCGTCTCACGGATCGAAAAGATGGCGTCACGGGAAGCCAAACGAATATCGCAGGCACAGATCATGTCAATGCCGCCCCCGATACAATGTCCATGTATCGCCGCAATGACCGGTTTACGGCAGCGCTCGACGGCATTGATATTATCCTGTAATCGCTTAATCCCGCGCTTCATGTCCTCTCGCTGCAAGGCCGAACCGTCGCCCACCAACGCCGCCGCTTCCGCAAGGTCCAGACCGGCCGTAAAGCTTTTTCCTTCCGCACGGATAATGACCACACGCACCTCAGGATCGGAGTCGAATTGCTCGAAGTGTTCCGTTAAGCCCGCAAAAAACCTTAGGCTCATGGTATTGCGCTTCTCCGGTCGGTCAAGAATCAGCCAAGCCAGATGTCCTTCCTTTACCACACTAAATGGTGCTTTGTCAGTCATATTAACCCCTTATCTTCGTCAAGAGAAAAAACCTGTTTTCTCAAATTATTTAACCTCATCCTCCGCAAACCCGATCTCCCTGAGGACATCCTGCGTATGCGTTCCTGCCGATACACCCGTCCGGCGGTAAACAGGTGACGTTGCTGAATATTTAATGGGGTGAGCCAACTGACTAACGGTACCGCCCTCGGGCAGGGGCACATCGACCACCTTGCCTCTGTCTCTGACCAGATCGCTGTTCAGGGCTTGACCTGCCCCAGAAACTTGTACCATATGTTAAGTTAGGATTCAGCCATTTTTTATTCCTCAATTCAGGTACGCCTCTGGTGCTGGAGGACGGTAATTCAAAGAACTGTGCGGCATTATTGAGCGTGGTAGTTACTCTCTTTCCATCCGTAATCATCAATTCTGGCCACTACCCTCCACTGAACAGTAATAGGTGCAATCAGTAAGCACTTCTTCCTGTTATCCACAAATCATCAACCTTCTCAAATATGCAAGATTTCAATTGGTAATAATCAAAACAGTAGACCTCATGCTGATGTTCGTAGTTGCTCTCTTTTAATCTGTTACTTAAGTCTAATCAATAATCAACTCTACCGTGTGTAGCCGAAAGCTCCGGACCGATTTCAACGCATAGATAATGTCCTTTTTTAAAACTTCCCGAATTGGCCACGAGCGTGCTTTGAAAGCGTTCTATCCCTGCCGCCTCATGAATGTGACCACACAAGCAAAGACTGACGGGCCATTCTTCAAGAAACTCCTTAACGCTAAAACTGCCGCCCCGAAGACCAAGGAAAGACCGGTCACGGACACCACGAGGCGGGGCATGCGAAATCAGAACTACTTTTGATGCGTCTCGCACATGCTCGTACCCAGTCCGGAGAGTCAGATCGATTTCTTTTTCCGTGTATATCGTGGGCGTTTTCAAAGGAGTTGGCGAAGACCCACCCACGCCGAAAAAACCAATCCCATCCAGTATCCGACCTTTACCGTGTAGACTGTAGGTTTTTTCCTCTAGAAATTCTTTGACCTCTACCCTGTCCCAGTTGCCGTGGACGGCGAGAATACGTGTCGAATATTGCTCAAGACAGGCAATCACATCCGCCGCCTCGGCCCGCGTTTTGGTGTGGGTAATATCTCCAGATATC
>CAIWXV010000006.1 GCA_903916765.1 uncultured Dehalococcoidia bacterium
CAATCTGCACGTATATAATCCAGACGATGAAGAACCATTTCACTCTACATTAGCTGATAAACCTGCCTGGGAACAAGACGAAGAAGTCAGACCAGAAGACCGTGAACCCAACGGCTATTTTGATTTGTTAACATGGCAAAGCCGTCGTGTTAAGATACATCCCAAATTAAATGAAAATGGGCAGATTGAAGTCGATAAATTCGTTATGAGAAAGGGGACACAGTTCCCGGATAGTTATACACTTCATGGAAGGGAACCAATGATAGCCTTTCGCAAAGTTGAAAAACCTGCAAAGGGCCAGTACCCCTGGCTTCCATTGGCTTTTCGTGAGGATCGCGTGCTATGGCGAGATAGTCTAACATTATTTGAACCCTTAGAAAAAACCAGACCGAAAATACTTGAATGGTTAAGTGATCTAACCGAAAACAATATCATACCGCGTTCAGCTATATATGACTTGAATTTAATAGGTTTGATTTCTGATCAGGCAAAAATATTACTCTGGCGTCATGAGCGTTTACCGCTCCCTCTTAAATTCCTTAAGGATGAAACGCTTATTGCCAAACTTGGAGAGGCACTTGATTTAGCGGAAGGAATAAGCAAAGCATTAAATACCACAACATGGAATTTATCAAAGCTCATCATCGCACCAGAGGCAGAGAGACTTAACGATAACCAAAAAAAGGAAGTTGATAGTCTCACTACATCACTATCTGCCGACCGTTCCTACTGGTCCAACCTGGGCATATCTTTTAATAGCCTGATCATCAGGCTGGCAGACAATAAATATAACGAAGGTGCTAACACATTAATATGGTGGGCAGAGGAAATTCGCAGAGTTGGAACAGAAGCGTTTCGTGATGCTATGAACAGCCTTGACCGCAATGGGCGCTGGTTAAAAGCTGTTACCCTGGCAAGTAATGATTTTGAGCGCAAACTTAACACCATTTTAAAGCCATATAGAGATACTGAGCATAAAGGAGGTGAAGCATGAGTAATCTGACTGAGCAAGATCACAAATTTATCCACTATTTGCAGAACATGGTACCAGATAGAAGCGCCATGGCGAATTTACGCAGAGGGCTGGGTAAGCCACCGGGTATAGCCTATGACATGGATAAGTATGTATTACCCAGATTACCTGAAAGTCCAACACCCTGGCAAGAAAACACATACTATCTGGTGGCCTCTCTCTTTGCCTACTGGCACCAGGGTAAAGAGAGATCGCAAAGTTTGGACGGGAAAAGAAGAGAAGATCGAAATCTGGGCAGGTCACTGAACAAACTTGTATTTGAATATACCCGGGCTGGCATATCGCGGGATGAGGCGCAGAAACGTCTGGAAAAGCGCCTTTCTTCTCTTCTTGATGCCAGCATTGACGACCTGCCAGAATACCTGCGTCAGACCATTAGCCTGCTCAAAGCTAAAGAGGTGCCAGTTGATTGGACACAGCTTCTTTGTGATATCCAGCACTGGAATACTGACACTCGTTTCATACAGCATGAATGGGCTAAAGGATTCTGGATTTCCAAAACCAAAGAATTGCCGGATGAAATCAGTGATCATACTGAAGAATAAATGGAAAGGAGATATAACATGATCGTTGAACTACATATACTTCAGAATTTTGCCCCCTCCTGTCTTAATAGAGATGATACCAACTCACCTAAGGAATGCGAGTTCGGCGGTTACCGCCGCGCCAGAATCTCCAGCCAGTGCATCAAGAGGTCAATACGCTGGAACGATGCATTCAGGAATATGCTTAAGGATTATCTTTCATCAAGGTCCATGACA
>CAIWXV010000007.1 GCA_903916765.1 uncultured Dehalococcoidia bacterium
CTTTGAGCAACCTGCAGCTCCACCACCTGCGCAAGCGCATGCACACGCACAAGCACAAGAGACGCAGGCACAAGCACAGCTAGTTGAATGAACAGTGTTGGCGGTTGTTTGTTTGTTCTGATTTGTTAGGATTGCTGCCCAGATAACTGGGGTAATGTAATCGCCGTATCCTCTGTCGTAATATCGTCCCCCTTCGTCTGGCTTGATACCCTCTTCGAGGACGTATTCTTTGAACCCTTTCTCAGCTTCTGTTTTCTTGGCTGGATCAGACTCCATTATTTTTTCCTGAGTCGCAATAAGATCTTTTTCAACAGCTAGTTTTGCCTGCTTGCTTTTATAAGCAGCGAACACAAAGAAAACTATTACGAATGCTACGACAATGAAAATAATCACGATTGGAAAGTAAGAAGTCGTGTTGGTTTGCTTGAATTCGGCAGTCTGCGTGGTCACCGGCATCAGAAAACTGCCGTCCAAACATTCCACCTTAACGGTAAACTTACCGCCGGCTGCGAGATTGTTCTTCTCCCAAACGATAATATTGCTATCGGTTGAAGTTGGTGTCGGTGAAATGGATGAAAATGTATCTATATCAACGGGAGACACTAAACTAATTTTGAGATGGTCGGTTATCGCTGTGTTGTACCATCCGGGTGTAAAATTAATACGCCACTTGTTCTGGGTGGTCAACCGCTCCAGCAGACTCCCCTGTAAAACCGTGAAGCTAACGGCGAAAGTTTGATCAGGTTGGTAATCCTTATCTAAATCTATCCTGACTCCCGAAAAACCAGAAGAGTTGTAAGGATATACCTTTTTTGCTGCGCCGCCATAAGTGACCACACCAAAATTGGTATTTGGGACACCTACAGTTACCCAAGGAATATCACCACTGAGGACTTTCCATGTCTGAGTGTAGGTAATTTTGACCTGACCATCCGGCTGAGGTTCTAACTGCATGGTGTAGTCCAATATTCGATAGGTTCCGGTATCAGCACTGACTGGAGTAGGTAAACCGGTAGTCAATAGGATTACGGCGAATATTCCAGCGGACAACCACCGTGACACTCGGATAGATAATCGCATTGTTGACACTCCTCCCTATCTTTTAGATAGGCTTTATCCCGAAAACCGGAAGCCACCGGATGATTCCAAATATTAGACCATGGTTCTTTTAAAATATACCCAAGTTTATCCTTAAACCAGGACTGGCATGGAATAACTGATCCATCCGGTTCAATGGTCATATTAAACTGGGCTGCAGAACAGGCTTTAGCCCCGAAGCCTAATTCGATAGGATTCAATTGCTTATAACATGTAGGCGAATACCATTCAAGCTTAACACCTGTATTTGCCGCCACTTCCAGAGCTTGTTTAAGGGTATTTTTAACTTCCTCTAAAGACGCTCCGGCATCCTTTTTACCGCATGTTCCTCTGCCACTACATATCAATGTATTGCATGCCATTGTCTTTAGACCAAGCTCCGAACCAGCTTTTATCAAATTGGGGAAAAGAAGCAAGTTGTCTTTAGTGAGTGTAGTGTTGGTAATGACCTCTAGTCCGACATGTAAAGACTGAACTATGCCATCCCGAGTTTCCTTCCAGGCACCGTTTAGACCTACCATTTTATCGTGGACTTCCGGCAAATGAGATTCCAAGCTCACCTGAACATAATCCAATTCCGCTTGATTCAAGGGTTTGGCCAGAGACGCTAGCCTACGTCCGTTGGTAATCAAACCTGTCACAAATTCTTTGGAGTGCTCCACAAGCTCCAC
>CAIWXV010000008.1 GCA_903916765.1 uncultured Dehalococcoidia bacterium
CATCTTAATGTGAACCCTCTGAACAGTTGTAACCAGCACTCTACCAGAATCAAATACTCTCTTAATCGTCAGCCGTCCCAGTTCTATTAAATTCATGCTATTCATTTGGTTCTCCCTAACTTAAAGTTAGAGGGCAGGAAATACCAAATTACCTAAATTAATTGCAATATTGAAAATCGGTTACCTCATTCAATAGGCGCGATAAGGAATTAATAATTAAGTTAACCTTAAATATAAAGTCTCATATAGGTGTAATTGTTCTCAAGATAAAGAGGCCAAAAGGAAGATGTTGAAAATGAGATACAGCAAATTTTTGCTATGTACGATAGTACTCTTTTGCCTGGCGTTCCAGGCATACGCACAGTCAGATCCCCTAGGTGAAGGCACCAGTAGCACAATGGGATCTAGCGGAGATTATCTTAGCCCCAACATGGGCCACGCGACCAGCAGCACAAATCCTGATGAGGGGCTGAGTGGGATGTTGCAGTGGATCGATACGCCAGTTCCCAACTACCCCTGGTACACTACGGGTGGTTCATTCTACACCCAACCGTATAGCGACACCACGTTCTCGCCCTACACAGAATATTATATAACAAACGGTATGCCTGTAGTGGGCGGTATAATAAGCAATCCTACAAAGTTCGATATTACGAAGAAAACGCCTTCCAGGATATACTACGGCGCAGGTCAAGGGTTGCCATATTCTCAGTATACATCCATAGCACCATCCAAGACCAACGACCTCTGGATCCAGGGAGCAACAAACTGGACACAATATGTGGTAAGCCCGGTAGGAACCTGGTTACAGCTGGTCGCCAATGTGCCCGTTGGAGGGCCCGGGGGCTTCTATGAGATGATTCAGACCGATACAACCAATTCGAAGTACAAGACTTATCAGTTCAACCAAGGTTATAACACCATGGACTTCAATGCCGGCCAGGTGGGAAGACACACGATGTACTTCGTTGTGGACAACCAGCCCAGCAATGTGGTCGTTGTGGATGTGTTTGCCCAGGCTCCAGCAGGAACGAAGCCAGTACATGCAATGTCTTAGAGATAGCGGATAAGAGTAGATCCCTGGAACACTACTCAAGGGGTGTTCTGGTTGCGGAAGCATTGTGAAGAAAGATCTCTCGGACAGGGTACACGAGTGCCCTTATTGTGGGTTCTCATGTGATCGAGACTACAATGCTTCCAGAGACATACTCATCGCGGGGATGGAATAGCACGTTGTGCCCGTAGAGTCAAGACATCTACATCGCACCTCAGTGATGCAAGTTTTGGCCATGAAATGGGAAGCCCTACCCTTCAGGGTGGGGTAGTTCACGCTAAACCTAAATATGTTGGAGATAACCTATGGTAAGGTGTGTTATTAATGATGATAATAAAATACCTTTGTCTTATCTTCGCCAGCTTGCTAATCGGTAATGCTTATGGACAGGAGTGGCTTGATGGAGGATACGTCGGTACTTCAGGTAGCAACGACATAGCCCAGTACTTCACAGACTCGATCTTTTACTCAAACCCCGTAAGTTATCAGTTCCGTGCTGGCCCTTATCCGGGACCGTATGGAGTGTATCCCTTCAACCCGGAGCCTTATTACTCAGACTTTAGATTGAAATCTCTGGCAAGTTTGCATTGGGAGCCATTTCAAAAAAGCAATTGGTCCGAGATGATGAATTATGCAAAAACAGGATCGTCCATGAGGGTATATCAGAACGGTGCGTGGTTAACACCGTAATGTTATGCCAGTATATTGACAAATATAAGACAAGTGAATCGTGCGGTCGCCATAGAATACAAAAAAATGCCGCAATCAGGCACATTTTTCTCATGTGTCATTCTTTTTATGGCCAAAATGAAACTTATTACCATGCGTCTTCGGTTAAGAGCTAAATCGATCTACCAGTGTCAAAATCCTAGGTGTTATACTTTGAGTAGTTGATCGGCTACAAGATCGCTGAGATCGAATTATAACCATTCGCAAGATGGTTGTTCTATGAGATATATTAAAATATAATTGGCTAATCATCTCTTAACCGAAGACCAATGAACTTATTACTCATTTGTAATAGATGTCATCCATAAAACCTTGGACTCGATCTACCACAGCACAAGATAAATATTGTCGCCCTCTTTCTTCCCTTTCAGGAGTTGGCAGTGCCTTAGAATTGCGAACTCGTTCTCCAGCTCACCTGGCTTGAGCGCGAACTCCTTTGCCAGATCCTCTCTTGTGGCTTTACCTTTGGTCTTTATGAACTCGTATATTCGCTTCTGAAGGTCGGTCAGCCCTTCGGTTCCTGTAAGGCCGTGGCCCTCCCTGAAAATCCTCTTGGACCGTTCCCCCCAGGGGTCACAGACTCGGATCCTCTGACCGACTTCTATGTAGCAGTCCTCGCAGAGTGTTCTGCCTTCAGAGATAAAACAATTCTCTTCAGGCACATCGGTGCCGCACATCTGACATTTAACAGTGCTTTCTTGAGTCATGTCTGTTTGACTCTATTCGTCCTTATAGTTAAAGAAGGTGTCTTCTAGACCTGTTTATGGGCCCTGCCACATGAGTTTCCAAGAGAGGGCTCTGAGGGAATCTGAGGGTAGTTTTTGATCTGTTCTGCAAATGTCTAAACCCGCATCCTTCAACTTGTTATTGACATACCCGCCCTGAAATAAACGAGGAAACTAAATTCGGTCGCATCTACTCATCGAAAGCCTTATAGCCCATGGCTAGAATAGTTAAGTAGAATACTTGAGTATTCAAGGTTTCAATGTGCGAAGGTCATAACCTGCCGGAACGAATGAAAAGCATTCGGAAGTACATCCAGGCGCTGCACTGCCCAACCAGGTGGGATATCATCGATTGCATCGGCA
>CAIWXV010000009.1 GCA_903916765.1 uncultured Dehalococcoidia bacterium
ACCAGGAAACAGGCCCAGACGATACTCGACGTTACCTTCCCAGAATACAATGGCAGGAAAATAGCTCTGGAATGCGCAGAGAAAATAACCTTTTGGGACACCAACTGGGGTGGCGGAACCCGCAAACAGTACAAGGCCATTAAACACAATGGCCAGGTCGCGCAGTTGCCGGTTCCCGCTCCCTGGGTTAACCCCTTTGAGGGCACCACCTTCGACATGCAGCCCGGACTGGCTATCGTTACCCATAGCATATTCTGCGGCAAAGACTGCGGTATTACCATCACAATGCATCCGGCTGATATGCCGCAGTGGTTGAACTAAATTAAAAAGGAGGGCATATGGTGACGCGACATAAATGTTTAAGATGCGGGCATATCTGGATACCACGTCAAGATAAAAAGCCTAAGTGGTGTCCTAAGTGTGCCAGTCCCTATTGGGACAAACCCCGGAAGGTAAAAAAGGAGAATAAATAAAAGGAGGGTATCAATGACACCACAGAAGTTTTGGTTAGTATGGCTGGACGCAACTCCGACGACAAAGCACCGGCATCCGACCTACGAGACCGCCAGGGGCGAGGCTGACAGAATAGCGATGATGCCGGAGAACAAGGGGCGCAAGGTGTACGTTCTGGAAGCGCTTGATTGGCGCTGCAATGACGGTATGCCGAAGGTGGAGTTATGACCTGGGCGGAAGTATGGGAAAAAGTGCAGGCATCGTTAGCATGGCCACCATTGGAAACGCGCGATGGCCCGGAGGATTATACTGAGGCCGACTTAGAAGAGAACACCACCGGCGGAAGGTGGAAGTAATGCCGATCTATACAGCAACGATAAACTATCGAGGCACCCATTACATAGAATTTGAAGCGATGGGTGACGATGAAGCCGGGGAACGCGCAGCCGAGATATTCGATGATCTTCGCAAAGGCAGTCTGGAAATGGACGATATCGAGATCACACAGAACACGTGCAACCGCATGGACTCCGAGACATTGGCGGAGCGCAAGGCCGAAGCGCGGGGCCAGATATGATAACACGCTTAATGGATGGCATATTACTTGAAGAGCACCGCGCCGCAGGCTTTGGCCTGATGGTTATGGCTGACGGAGAATTACAGTTACACAGGCATGGTATACTACTGCACGGCTTTGAGGACACGGCAACAATGGCTGAAATGAACGATATAGCAGAAAACATAAGGAGAGAAGATGGCTAAAATACTCAGCGTACTCGAAAAGACTTCCCAGGCGGGGAAGGCATATTACATCATTACCTGTGAAGCGCTTGATAAGCAGATTATCAGCTTTAACAAACTGGCGCTCGGATATGACGTAAACCCCGACAACCTGGTGCTCAACGATCGAGGAGACTCTTACAAGTTCAAGAGCGGCACCGATGGCAAAAGCTGGCAGGATAAGAAGTCAGCTTACGCAAAGAATGACGACCTGATAATAGCGCAGGTAGCATACAAGGGACTGCTGGAACTGGTGAACGGCGGCAAAATGGAACTGACCGACATAACCGAGAACAACATCATCAGACACGGCACCATGATAAAGAAGGCCGCAGAGATCATCCGCATAATGGCTGACCCGGCCTACGCGCCGCCCGCCGTCCCGCCCGCAGTAACAGCCGCGCCTGCAGAAAAAAGCCCCGTAGCGGCCCCTGTCGCAGAATTTAACCTGGACGAAGTGCTGGCCTGTGACTGGACAACCTTTGATAAAAAGGACTATGACGTAGCATTGGCAGGGATGGCAAAGTATAAGAAGCTGTCCGGGGCCTCGGCTAAAGCGTTCCTGGTTGACCAATTCGGTATTGAGAGTTCCAGCTTAATTCCACGCGGGAAAAGAAACGAAGTAATAAAAAACATGGCGGCGCTTGCATGACAACCGCGATAAGAGAACCTAAAAACCAATATCAATTTGAGGCAAAGAGCAAATATCGGGAGAGTGTTTGGGATGAGTTTAGTTATGGCATAACAACCTTTGGCGATAGAGATATAGCCAATGCTAAAGTTCTATTCTTTCCGTCCAGGCATGGTGCCGAAATACCAATCGCTTTAAGCCGCGGGTTCAAAGAGGAAAATTTAATAGCCTGTGACAAGAGCGAAGAAATAGCATTATCTTCATGGCGCAAAGATTATCCTCTGATAAAATTCTATGGTAATACTTTATCTCGTACCATAGAACGGTTGCAGGAAGATAGCATAAAGTTAGATGCCGCCAATATGGATTTATGCTCACCCTTATGCAACCAAGTGTATGACGACCTAAGAAAACTATTTGAGTTAACTCCACTAAATGATAACTTCGTATTGGCTATTACTGCACTAAAGGGTAGAGAGGCTTCGGGGTTGACTGATACGGTTAATGCCCTGACTGGTTTATCGGGACCAATAGATCGTATTCAAATTATAAGGCGTTTCTTCATGACGCTTGGATTGATTACATGGGGATTAAAAAAAGATGAATACTTGAGCACTAATAAAAATATGGTTTACGGTGTTTGGGTGATTAACAAAAAACAGTGGATTATAGATAAGTACAACCTATTCTTCGGTCGTCACAAAGCAAGCTTGCTAAAAATAATAAACCTTCAAAAGAATGCTGAGTTTAACCAACTCAAAGGCAATGGGGGAGTGGCACTTTCTTTAATTGATGAAATAATAG
Source organism: uncultured Dehalococcoidia bacterium (assembly GCA_903916765.1). Lineage (GTDB taxonomy): Bacteria > Chloroflexota > Dehalococcoidia > Dehalococcoidales > Fen-1064 > Fen-1064. The sequence goes on from CAIWXV010000009.1 coordinate 2,669, forward strand.
CAATGAGTATAGTGATACAGTCTGAAAGAAAAACCTTTGATACTTCCTTTGGTAATTGGTGCTGCGAAGATGGTATATGCAATGAAACTGAATTGTTTGACTTGTACTGCCGAGCTATGCAGATTTACGTTAACTGGTTAAATTTTGATAGTCTTATTGGTAAGGTAGGTAATAAATGAGCGAACTTCAAGCATTAGTTAAAAAAGCCGAGACCGAGTTCTATCCGTGGGTCATTGAACATTTGACCATAGAGACACCGGAAC
>CAIWXV010000010.1 GCA_903916765.1 uncultured Dehalococcoidia bacterium
TTAAAGCAAAAAATATCAGGCATCCCTGTAAGTCTGTATGGGTCAAAAATGAATCCGCCTCCTACCTTGGGGCTGCCCTGGGTCTTGACCTTGTAGGCCTCGTACCCGCGGGCGCGGAGATAGTGCAAGCAAGACAAAACAAGCTTCCCCTCTGGATTGTCGCGCTTCTTGATTCGCTGCGGGAATGGGTAGACCATCAGAATATGAACAGGAACCCTCTCCCTGCCTCTTCAGCCACGTCCCAGCCAATAAGCTTACTCCACAGACCCATGCCTACCGTGCAGATCACCAGCCGCGCCCCGATCACCCACCACGGCACACCGCACCATATTAGAGGTATGCCGGCAAGCCCTAGTGCAAAGCCATGAAACCAGAAATTATCATATCCAAAGAGCCAATCCCAGTATGTAGTCGTAAACCCAAAGGACAGCCCGAACGCTATCAGATATAGCCACCAGGAGCCTAGTTTTATCCCAAACAGGGCGATTGTAGCCACGATCAGCACCAGAGGGCAGCCAAGGTCACGGAATTTAGTATTGTACGGCTTCCCCTGCCCACCGGCACGGTATAGCCAGGCTGAAATACAAGCGGCTATTAAGGTAATTAAGATGAACATTCCGGGCATTCCCTCACAATCCACCGTTCAGCTTGCGCGCCGGGGCTGTTCAGAAAGTTTATAATCTTCTGCTTGCTACCCCAGAATACGGGGATTGCCGCAGGCTTTTTAGGCATTTGGCGCGATGTTCCGCATCCGCTTATTGAGAATATCAAGATCGCGCTCAATAACAATAATACGCTGTGCCGCCTTAAGTGTCGCAGAGCCATGCAGTAAATCCTGCCTTTCTTTTTCCAGTTTGTCTATACGATTTTACAGGGCTTCGATTCTATCGGGAATCGGAAGTTTTGATTTTAGCCAGTCTAAAATAGACACTACTCCCCCGGCTATGCTCATCACTTCACCTCAACCTTGGGGGGCCAGCCAATGGCCACGGAGAGTGTAGCCGTTACAGCTAAACTGAACAAACCTAACGGAACAGCCCATGTAGGGAATAAACTAGCCGAATATGTTAATCCACCTGATAAACCTGATCCTACAAACCCGATTATTACCTTAGTCCAGATTTTCATTTGGTTTGTCCTCCCGTTGTTTGTTCATCCCTGTTACGGTTGAAATAAGAAACGAATACCATAGTAAGTATTGATACCGTGGCATCTACTGGTATCTTACCACGCACCGCACAATATGCAAACACGAAAGCACATACCACCGTGAGGACGTACCTCCCGGACAAAGCTTTAATCAGGAATTGGATCATAGTACCTCACTTTCTGCTTTTGAGGCTCCTTTTATGCTATTTCGTATATACACAAACCAACAATCCCAAAGAAAAATATAATCCAGGACCATTGTCCTAAAAGTGCGATTGCCAATATAACAAGTAAAGTAAAAAGAGTGTTTTTCATCTTCTTCTTTCTAGTTTATATTCTGCTTTCCTTTTATAATAATCGCTTCTATCTTCTTTTGTTTGTTCTGTTTCTCCGTAATCTGTGATTCTTAAAAATCTCGATACTACTGGAAGTAATGCCATGACTTTTTCAAATCCAGTTTGGTCGTCTTTCATCGTAAGTTGATAAGGATATACACCTGCTTTAGTGCCGGTATACTTAGTCATTTTCTCTAAAGCATACCACCCACCTGCCGCCTGTTCATCATCGGTGAGTACGTTTGTACCCCTGAACCAGTCGTAAGGATTCTTTCCTGCGAAATATAAAGTCCATGCGGACATAAGCTCAATAACAGGAGTAATGGAGGGGATCTGTCCACCCAAGGGAGATGATACTTGCGATATTGATTCCAATATTTTATCTTTCAA
>CAIWXV010000011.1 GCA_903916765.1 uncultured Dehalococcoidia bacterium
AATGTTAATTTATTGACCAATGCCGTGGAACGTGACCCCATAACCTGCTCTACGCCAAATCATCGCTTCCACTGCCAGGTGACGAAAGAGTAATCATATGATTCAATCAGTATATTATTTTATGTGTGATGAAGGAATTATTTGTAAGCATAACTGATTATATTTTAAATAAAGTTTTTACGACTATGCAAACCTTGTTATTGTCCAGTGAAAATGTCACCCTAATTGTTCAGTGAATTTGTCACCATCCTTATTTAACAGTGGTCTTAAAAGGTGTGCGCCAGGGATGATTCGGAGCTGGTTTATGAGATATGCGATTAGCTTTCTCGGTTAATAATAAATCCGGGGTCGTGGTCTGAACTCTTTGCAGCGGAGCTTCCTTCGGTGCTGGTTTAGTTGGTAGATACTGTCCCTGGTAGTAGATGGCGAGAATATCATCGAGCCTTTGATGAACTTCTACCCGGGCATGAGCATAACTTATTCTCCCATCCGATGGCATTATTTGTAATCTTTCCCCGTTAAATCTGACCACATTATCTCCACCGACCACACGCCTGTCCTTAAAGCAGAAATATTTATCCGGGAGAAAGTCATTACCAATTTTACGGTAAGCTAAACCAGGCTCTTTAGGAGCTACCTGAAACTCACGGTTAAAAAGGGGAAGATAGTCAGCCAGTACCTTGTTAGCCTCTTCCATATTTCTGGTTCCAGCCAATCTTAACTCACTTACCAGCCTATCCTGAAATGTCTCCCACAGTCTTTCTATCCTGCCTTTGGCTTGAGGCGATTTGGCTGATATAGAGGTAATTCCCAGTTCGTTAAGAAGCCTTCCAAACTGAGTAAATTTCTTTCTTCCTTCGAGTTGCTCTCCTATTGACTCCAATTCATTTTTAGGGACGTCAAAGATTGTGTGCTGGTCATGGTATAAAGCCAGGGGAATACCGTATCTTGCCACAATCTCACGTAGAAGCAGGAAATAGCCGGCTGAATTCTCCTGTTCCTGGAAGAAGGCATAAGGCACTTTGCCGGTGGCATCATCGATGGCTCCAATCAGGGTAAATGAGGGACCTCTGCCCTCAAGCCAATCATGAGGACTACCATCAAGTTGGAGCAGCATTCCTTCCTGAGGATAGCGCTCACGGCGGCTACGATGTTTAGGAGAGCGCCGCCTCTTCGGACTCTTTATACCGGCAGTCAGGAGAATACGGCGTACTGAGGAGCGAGAAAGGCTTATCCCTTCCCGTTCCCGCAAGCTTTCAGTAAAGTGCTGGGTGTTAAAGCCAGCATATTTCCCCTGAGCTAGTTCAACTACCTGCCTCTTAAGTCCTTCGTCGAGAGTGTGGTGGGGCTTAATGCCGCGGTTACCATGAGCCAGGCCAGCCGCCCCATCTCGTCGGTATGAAGCGGTAAGTCTTCTTACTTGACGAAGAGATAAGTCCAATACCCGGGCCGCTTGCTCGCCGGTAAGACTACCTGTCTCCATCTGATTTAGCACCATGAGTCTTCTTTGTTCTTTCTTGTTCAATGTCACTATCTCTTTCATAGGGTGACATTTTCTCAGAACAATTAGATGGTGACAAAATCATAGAACATTAACATAACAACATAAAAACCATTGTCAAGCCATTTTTTTTATCGTATACTATTAGCCAGCTTTAAAATCGGCTGGGAGGTGGACCTAATGGAATTTTCCTATTTGCCCAAATGCCAGAAGTGCAAGACGGGTGACCTCGTACCCTTATCAGACTTCGGCGGTCAGGGGGCAGCAATCCATTACAAGGCATGGGTTTGTACCAATCCGGAGTGCGGATTCAACCTCAAGATCAGGAATGGCGACGTTTATGTGAACGAGCCGATTATGAATGGAGTTATGCACAATTCAAGAACTCCGAAAATATAAACTTTAACAAAGCTCCTTGAGATTTCATACCAGTTCTGGGGAAAGATGCCGGGTATTACCGGGAAGAGACTAGACCTCACTCAAGGCGTAATTCTCGTCATAACCCAGGGCTGG
>CAIWXV010000012.1 GCA_903916765.1 uncultured Dehalococcoidia bacterium
CCTGAACGTAGCGCGTCTGCCATTCCGCCACTTCGGCACTTGGCACCACACTCTGGAAAATATCCGGAACACTATCTAATGTAGCCTAATTGAGGTGATTTAGTCAACTAGGTAACGCTCGGTATACCGGTGTTTTATTGAAAGTATATTAGCTTGTACTCCTAATATTCAGTCCTACAACCCTTTCGATTTTGCTAAGGGCAAGCGACCCACCTCTTTATCCCTGCCCGGATAGGGCGGGGAATAATTATGAGAGGGATGATGTATAACTGGATTCCAGCCTTCGCTGGAATGGAGAATGGTATCGATTAGGCAAAGAGATTCTTCGCTACGCTCAGAATGATAGTGATGGTTCTGTCGGGATGATAATCTGATGTCAGATTCATACCGTAGATGCTATAAACAACTAATAGTGACGTTCAAACCGGACTGTTATGTAAATAATTTAGGCTATTTCGATTGACCAAACCCAATTCATACTTTAGAATTTAATTATAGGGGTGTTTAATTGTACCAGAAAGTAACGCTGGGGAACGGCTTAAGAATTATCACCTGTCCAATGCCGCATACCCGGTCGGTTTCACTCTGTATTTATCTGGGCGTCGGTTCACGTTATGAGCCTGATGCCGAAGCAGGTATTTCTCACTTTATCGAGCATCTGCTATTCAGGGGTACAGAGAAACGTTCTCATTCCAAAGACATTTCTGCGGCAATCGAAGGAGTCGGTGGAATCCTTAATGGCGGCACCGATAAAGAACTGACCATCTATTGGTGTAAAGTAGCTCAAATCCATTTCCGACTGGCACTGGACGTACTTTCGGATATGATATTGCATTCCCGTTTCCATACTGAAGATATCGAAAAAGAGCGGTCTGTTATCATCGAAGAAATTTGTATGAGCCGCGATGCGCCTAACCAGCTTGTCGGTATGCTGATTGATGAACTTCTCTGGCCTGACCATCCCTTAGGTAGGGATGTGGCAGGAAACCGGAATTCTGTTGAGACTATAACACGACAGCAAATGCTTGATTTCCTGGCGCGTGAATATACGCCGGGAAATACTGTGGTTAGCATTGCCGGCAATATCCAGCAAGATGAATCTGTCAAGGCGGTGAGTGAAGTTCTAGGCAGTTGGTCTAACGGAAAACAACGTTTAAACTACCTTGGTTACCGGGAATTGAAAAACCCGCGTTTGAAAATAGAACATCGTGATACAGAGCAAACTCATCTGTGCCTAGCGCTGCCCGGATTATCGCTTCAACATCCCGAACGTTTTACGCTCGACCTGATGAATGTTGTTTTGGGTGAAGGAATGAGCAGCCGTCTCTTTCAAGAAGTGCGTGATAAACTCGGCTTAGCTTATAATATCCATAGTTATCTTGACCATTTCAATGATACAGGGGCACTGACGGTTTATGCCGGTGTTGAACCGAAGAATCTACAAGTCGGTGTTTCTGCTATTCTGGAACAGTTTGCATTATTGAAGGTTAACGTTTCCGAAGAGGAACTTACCAAGGCGAAGGAATTGTCCAAAGGACGATTATTACTGCGCATGGAGGATAGCCGTAGCGTAGCAGGCTGGGTCGGCGGTCAGGAGATTCTCAGCGGTACTATTATGGATGTGGAAGAAGTGGTGTCCATTATCGATAAAGTGACTGCCGAACAGATATCATCGTTAGCGGAACGGTTACTGGTTAGCGATAAGCTTCGCCTCTCGGTAGTAGGACCGGTTAAGTCCGAGGATAATCTCGAAAAGCTCCTGAAGATTTAAAAAGCGTTATATCCGGTATCACGAAGCCGTGTGTCTATAAATCCTTATCCAGATGCGCCGATGGTAAAGGCAATCTGTCGTCTATCCCCACTTTTTCGATTGCGGCGTCGAATAATGTATTTAAATGTGAGATCAATTCTCGTCTATCTTTATTGGATAATTTTGATATTATCAATTCAATAGATTCTCTGTCGCGCGAAGAAAGGAATGCAGTCATCCCTTTCTTCGAAAGACTGAATCTGTAAATGTTCTTCCGTTTTGAATCCCTTATTTTCTTTAGAAGTCCAAGCGTTACCATTTTATTCACTGTTTGACAAACTGAATGAGGCTCTCGAATGAGATAACGGGATAGTTCGGTGGCTGTCGGATTGTGGTCAAGAACAAATATAATGTGCAAAATAGAAGCCTGTTCAACTGTAATGCCGCATTTCATCAATTCTCTTTCGCGAGCCTTGTTAATTGCGCGATGGGTTAGAGATAATAATCCCCACAGGTCGTAATAGTCTGCCTTAGTTGAAGAATCTATCTTATTTTTCGTATTTCTCATATACTACCTTCTCTTTTCAGGTTAGCTTTGTTTCATGGCACGGTTAACAATCTCTGCCACATCCAGGACCTGGACCTTGTCTTCCATCTTCTTGGTTTTCAAACCGTCTTCAAACATAGTCATACAGTAGGGGCAGCTTACGCAAATGGTTTGAGGCTCTTTGGTTAGAGCTTGCTCCACGCGCTCGATATTGATACCCTTACCTACTTTTTCTTCGAGCCACATTCTTCCACCGCCGGCGCCACAGCAGAAAGACCGTTCGTGATTTCGTTCCATCTCTACAGGCGATTTGCCAGTGGCTAAAGCTACTGTCTTACGGGGAGCATCATAGATTTGATTGTATCTGCCAAGATAACAAGCATCGTGGAAAACTACCTTACCAAGGTCTACCTTGCCATCTATTTTTAACTTGCCTGATTTGATAAGCTGGTCGATAAGTTCGGTATGGTGAATAACTTCAACTTCTAAGCCATATTGGCGATAATCATTCTTTAATGTAGTGTAGCAGTGAGGACATTGGGTAATAATCTTCTTTACGCCTTTATCCTTGAACATTTTTACATTCTTTTGAGCCATAGTATCAAAAATGAATTCATTACCCAGCCGACGGAGGCTATCGCCACAGCATAATTCATCCTTACCGAGAATGCCCCAGGAGATTCCGGCGGCATTGAATATGCGGGCATTTGCCAGTGTTATCTGTTTGCTACGAGCATCAAACGAGCCGAAACAACCCACATAGAACAAATATTCCGTCTCGTTGATTTCAAACGGTTTCGTCTGAACAGTTGTTGTCCATTTGGCACGGTCAGTCGGTGCAATACCCCAGGGATTACTCCTGCTTTCCATGTTTTCAAAAAAATTGAGCAATTCTTCCGGGAATCTGGACTCCATCTGTACAAGGTGGCGGCGGATATCTAAAATCCGTGGGTACTGCTCGATGAATACAGGACAGACTGCTGTACAGGCACCACAAGTGGTGCAATCCCAGAGGACTTCTTCTTCAATGCTGCCTTCTTTTTTGCCGCCGATAAGAGGTAAAGTTGCCTGCTTCCCGGCAACCAGGTCGGGTCCGTTTTTCAGTAGATTTACCTTGATATCATGTATTACTACACGGGGATTGAGATGTTTTTGGGTAGCATTTGCCGGACACATATCCGAGCATCTGCCGCACTCCGTACATGAATAAGAATCCATAAGGTTCTTAGATGTGAATTGGTTAACTTGTCCCACACCATAAGCATTGCCTTTCTTGAATTCCTCACGTGGTTGGAGAGATACCCCATCAAGGTTACGTAAATAGACATTGGGGATAGAAGTTAAAATGTGCATATGTTTGCTGTACGGGAGATAATTCAGGAAGCTCAACAAAACAATGGCGTGAATCCACCAGAAGATAGCAGCCAGTATCTCCAGCGTAGTCTTTGAAGCCCCGTTCATAAATGCCGAAGCAAAGAAGCCGGATATCGGCATATAAGTAGATGCCCTCTCAATTCCCTGCCCTATCTCAGCTCCATTCATAAAGAAGAAAGCGAGCATCAGTGCGGCGATCATACTCAGGATAACGAAAGCATCCTTACTGCGAGCCGGCAGATAGCGTGGAGCAAAGAACAAGCGACGGACAACTGCCAGAATAACTGCTAGAAGGGCGAGGATGGAAACGATATCGAAGATGAGAGATAGGGTGAAGTATGCGCCATTCGGCAGTCTGGCAAAGTCGATAGCGGAAAATATCCCTTTCAAAAGAAATTCTGCGTTTGAAATGAGCAGAACCATGAAGCACCAGAACAAAATGGCATGGTTAATACCGAAGCGGTAAGCGGGATTGATGGCGCATCTCTGTAAGAAAGGATACATAACGACATTCCAGCAGCGTTTGAGAACCGAGCCGGAGCGATTTTCCGCTTTACCCAGAGCCAGGAGCCGGAAACGCTTCCTAAAACTCCATGCGAAGAATGTTATCGCTATTATAAATATAATTAAGAATATCCAATTACTTAAAGACACAATAACCTCCTTTTTGTTTCAAACACCCTGATTATGCTCCGTTGCGTTTTTTGGCACGCAGTTCGCGGATGTGTTTAGTCATTGCCGGTAACACTTCGAATAAGTCTCCGATGATGCCGTAAGTGGCTGCCTCGAAGATGGGAGCATTACCATCCTGGTTTACGGCGATAATAACATCCGAATCCTGCATACCTACCAGGTGTTGAATGGCGCCGCTGATACCGCAGGCGATGTATATTTTCGGGCGTACCGTCTTACCGGTTTGCCCGACCTGTCTTTCTACAGGCATCCATCCCGATTCTACCGGACCGCGTGAAACACCGACTACACCGCCCAGCTCATCCGCCAATTCCTGAAGGATGCGGAAATTCTCTTTTGATTTCACACCTCGACCACCGGCGACAATTACCTCTGCACCGGCGATGTCGATTTCTTCGGCTCCTTGCTTACGATTGTCGATGAGTTCCAGCACTTTTACGAGAATATCATCTTCTTTGATTGCCGTCGTTTCGCGGATTATTTCCCCTTTGTGTGAGGTGTCTTTCTTCGGCATTGTCATTACGTGGGGACGTACACTTGCCATCTGAGGACGGGTACGCTCGGTCATAATCGTTGCCATGATATTTCCACCGAAAGCGGGACGTGTTTGTAACAATAACCCTTTTTCATCGATGGATAAGTTGGTGCAGTCAGCGGTCAGACCCGTCCTGAGTTCTGTAGCTACTGCTCCTGCCAGGTCTCTGCCTAAACCTGTAGCTCCGATGAGCACAATCTCAGGTTTGTATTTATTAACCAGATAACAAATAGCTTTGTAGTAAGGTTCGGTGCGATAGTGGTTAAAGATTGGATTATCGATTAGATAAGCTTTGCTTGCACCGTAGGCAAATGATTCTTGACAGAGGTTCTCTACCTTTTCACCGATGACCATAGTGCACAGTTCGACATTCCGTGCTTTTGCCAGATTAGCTCCAACTCCGAGTAATTCCCATGAGACCTCGGCCGCTTTGCCATCCATCTGCTCGACGAAGACCCAGACACCTTTGTATTCCCTTAATTTAGCGGCAATGGTATCTGTGTCTTTATCGCTTTCTTCTGCTTCAACAGGAGTTTTTGCTTCTTTTGCCAATTCTGCCAGAATTTTCTGCTCTTCAGGAGTGAAATAGATTTCAATTGCCGTTGCCGGGCAGATTTTCATACATTTGCGGCAGGCGATACATTTTTCTGCTGAGACAATCGGCTCACCCTTATCGTTCATTGCTATAGCATCTTTAGGACAGGATGCCTGACAGCGGTCTCCGCAGGCGATGCATTTACCGGGAATAAGCCTTGCTAATCCGCGTGGTTTTTTAATCTTTTTCTGTTCGTCCATATCTTCAAACCTTCTCTTTACAATTAAACCGAGATAATATCTTTAGCAACCATTTTATCTATCAGTAATTTAGCCGCTTCTTCGGGATTAGCGGTGCCGTTTCCTACTATTTCGCCCTTGGTTCTTTCCGGCGAAAAGATTCGTCTGACCTGTGTGGCAGAACCTTTGAGTCCAATGCTTTCCTCTTGCAGTTTCATGAATTGGTTATCCCATATTGTTATCGGTGTTTCTTTGGCATTGAGACGCATCGGTACGGTGGGATACCGGGGATGATTTATTTCCCGCAATACGGTAATAAGAGCCGGTAATGGAGCTTCAACGATCTCATGATAGCCTTCCAGTTTGCGTCTTACCGTGATTCTTTTTGCTTTAATGTCCAGACTTAGAATCTTATCTACTAGGGTCAATTGTGCGTAATTCAGTCGCGTAGCAATCCCTGAGCCGACTTGGGCCGTATCACCGTCGATAGTTTGTTTACCGCATATGACTAGAGCCACTTCTTCTTCCTGTGATAGACGTTTTATTGCCTCGGCTAAGACTGTGCTGGTAGCAAGAGTATCGGCACCCCCGAAAACGCGGTCGCTGAGCAGTATGGCTTTATCTACTCCGACTGACAGTGCTTTGCGTAGGGTAAACTCCGTGTTGGGTGGTCCCATAGAGATGGCGGCTATATGGAAACCATATTTGTCTTTAAGCCTCAGACTCTCTTCCAAAGCATGGGTGTCAAAGGGATTTACTATGAAGGGTACGCCTTCTCTAATTAGATTACCGGTGACAGGGTCAATTTTGACCTGTGTAGTATCTGGCACTTGCTTGATACATGTCACAATTAACACAGATGCACCTCACTTGTCTTTAGGTATTTCTTTATTATGAACAAAAATTAGATTATTAAGGAATAGGCATTTCGGCGCACTCTGATTTCCTAGTGCAAACGAGCTGGAAAGTGTGTGAAAACCATAGAAAAACTATAAATGGCAGAGCTATCTTCCGACCGGTAATTGCTCTGTTAGTATTCTGGTTTGCTCTCTATGTTTGCCATCAATCACAGACGCCACTTCGGAAATCTTAACAAGATAGGCTGAGAGTGTCAAATTTACAAATATTTTTGTCGGGTGTATAATATAATTAGATTAGTTTCAGCGAAGGTTATTGCATACGTATAATTTTTCTATCCACTTGACGATTGGATGACCCGAACTCTAACTAAAATACTAAGAGAAGGAGGTCATCCAGATGAGTTTCCAGGACAAACAGCTTGCGTGTGCTGATTGTGGTACAAATTTCACTTTCAGTGCTGAGGAGCAGGAATTTTTCCAGACCAAGGGCTATACCAATGAGCCGAAGCGCTGTCCCACATGCCGTCAGGCAAGAAAGACGGAGCGTAACGCCAGAGGTGGCGGCCAACGCCAAATGTTCCCCGTAAAATGTGCCGAATGCGGCAAAGATACCGAAGTACCTTTTGAACCTCGTAGTGATCGACCAGTTTATTGTAGCGATTGTTACAATAAGGTCAGAGCACAACGATAAGGTTGCTTTGAAAGTAAGGGCATGCACAAGCCGACAAAATCGACCTGTCGTGCCCTTTAGGTTTTTATATACCAGTCTTGAAATTAAGTAATATGTGAGGGAATTTAAGAATGAGAATCTATGTAGGTAACCTATCGTATGCCGTTGCCGAAGATGACCTGAGACAGGAATTTTCAGCTTTTGGCGAAATAGCTTCGGTGAATATTATCACTGATAAGTATAGTGGGCGCTCTAAGGGTTTTGCCTTTGTAGAAATGAATACAAAAGCAGAAGCCGATGCGGCTATTGCAGCAGTCAATGGAAAAACATTGAAAGACCGCACTCTGGTTGTCAATGAAGCCCGTCCCCGTACCGAAGGCGGTAGTAGTGGCGGTGGCAGAAGTGGTGGTGGTGGATATGGTGGAGGAGGATACGGTGGTGATAGACGTGGCGGATCCCGCGATGACAGAAGAGGCGGTAGGCGGTAATATCTCTGAGGAACTAGGGCTGCCAGGGTAAACTATTTTATAATTATGGATAAATTGAAAGTACTGGCAGCTTTTTCTCCCCCTTCCCACGGTCGGCTGTATTCCATCGATATCGTTGTCGTTCCGGCTTCGAGTGCATTAAAAGTCCAGATTTCTTTACCACCGGCACCGATAAGTCCGGTTGTAGAGGCTTCATATTTGCTATCCACTTTTTGAAGTAAGGTTGCATCACTGATTTCTTTTAATGCCCACTGAAAACCGGTTGTTTGGTTTGATAATAAGGTGACTGTTAAAGTACCGCCTGCTTCAATTTTCACTTCTTTACCCGAATAAGAATCGTCAACCGAGACTTGCTTTGGGGCTGATGTGCAGGCGGGCAATGTTAAGAGTGTAATAGTAGCTAATCCTATTAAAAATAATTTTAGCTTCATTTTTTCTCTTATCCAGAGTTTAGTCGTTCATGTAGATATAACAATTTTCTTAGATATCAGTTACCCTGAATTATGCAAGATTGTAGTAAGCCTTGCAACTAAATAATAATGTGACTATTATGGGCACGATTGCTTGTAAAGAAGGCAGGCAACATGATGTCCATTACCGACATCCTCCAGAAGTGGTGTTACCTTAGGACAATCGGCGAAAGCACGGTAACAGCGGGGGTGAAAAACACACCCTGATGGTGGATTCATAGGACTGGGGACTTCACCTTTGAGGACAATAATCTGTCTCTTCATCTCTACTTCCGGGTCGGGAATAGGGACTGCCGAAAGAAGCGCTTGAGTGTATGGGTGTAACGGATTCTTATAGATTTCATCACGATCGGAAAGTTCTACAATCTTGCCTAAATACATCACTGCCACACGGTCACTGATGTGACGTACCACTGAAAGGTCGTGGGAGATAAAAAGGTAGGCAACTCCAAATTTTTCCTGAAGGTCATCCAGCAGGTTAAGGATTTGTGCTTGAATTGAAACGTCGAGAGCGGACAGAGGTTCATCGCATACTATAAAGCGTGGTTGAAGTGCTAGTGCTCTTGCCACACCCAGTCTTTGTCGTTGACCGCCGCTGAATTCATGAGGATAGCGGTCAGCCATATAAGGTGCTAGTCCTACCAGTCTGAGCAGTTCTGCTACGCGTTCCCGGTATTCCTTCCCTTTGGCGATATTGTGGATGTGTAGTGGTTCACCGATAATGTCCATTGCGGTGAAGCGGGGATTCAATGAATCATATGGGTCCTGGAAGATAACCTGAAGTCTCTGCCGGAATGGTTGTAATTCTTTATCGGCAAGCTGACACAGGTCATTCCCTTCGAAAATTACTTCTCCGGAGGTAGGACGATGAAGCTGTAACATACACTTGCCGAGAGTTGTCTTACCACAGCCGCTTTCCCCAACCAGCCCCAGGGTTTCACCACTGTGGATAGCAAAACTTACTCCATCGACTGCCTTGACATCAGCAATTTTCTTTCGACGGAATAATCCCCGTGTTACCGGGAAGTATTTGGTCAAGTTATTAACTTCTATAACGATTTCTTTTGCCATGGTCTCTGTTCCTTTTGTGATACCCAACAGGCGGCATAGTGATTTGGAGCTACTTCCAGCAAAGGCGGTTTTTCACGCTGACATTGAGGAATAGCGTAGGCACATCGTGCCTGGAAAGAGCATCCAATCGGTAGTGCAATGAGGTCTGGAGGTTGCCCTTCGATCGGTATCAAGCGATTTTTTCTCGATTCATCCAGACGTGGGACGGATGTGAGTAAACCGGCGGTATAAGGATGACAGGGGTAATGGTAAACATCCAGGGCATTGCCATGCTCGATAATATTGCCGGCATACATCACGAAAACTCTGTGTGCATAACGAGCAACGATACCCAGATTGTGAGTGATTAGAATAAGTGCTGTATTCAATTCTTTGGTAATATTACGTATTAACTCCAGTAATTGTGCTTGGATGGTAACATCGACTACTGTGGTCGGCTCATCGGCGATAATAAGTTGTGGCTGACAGGCAATAGCAATAGCTATCATAGCTCTCTGGCGCATTCCACCACTGAATTGATGCGGGTAGTCGTGAATGCGTCGTTCGGGATGTGGGATTCCTACCAGCTTCAGCAAGCGGGCGGCTTCCTGTAAGCCTTCTTTGGTTGACATATTTTTATGAAATTCGAGTCCTTCCGATATTTGTCTGCCAATGGTGAGTACCGGATTTAGCGAGGTTAACGGCTCCTGGAATATGATAGAAATTTTTGCTCCGCGCATCTTGCGCATTTCTTCGTTGGATAGTTTTAGTAGGTCGATGCCATCGAAAATAATCTCTCCTGCTTCGATTTTCCCCGCCGGTTCGGCAACCAAACGTAAAATTGAAAGTGCACTGACTGTTTTGCCACAGCCGCTTTCACCGACCAGTGCAATAGTCTCTCCTCTGTTCACATTATAGGAAACGCCATCCACAGCTTTCACTATACCGTCTTGGGTGTGAAAGTATGTTTTCAGATTACGTACTTCAATTAAAGCGGTCATTACTAGTGCCTCAACTTCGGGTCAAGAGCATCTCTCAGCCCATCACCCAAGAAAGTGAATGCCATCATCACTAGAGCAATTGCTATGGCAGGGAAGAATACTTGGTACCATGAGGCAAATATAACATCGTAGCCATCGTGAATCATGGCACCCCAGCTTGGCGTCGGAGGTCTGACACCGATGCCAATATAACTTAATGCCGCTTCGGTAAAAATAGCACGCGGGATGTTAAAGGTTATTGAAACAATGATAGGACCAAGGGCGTTGGGTAACAGATGCCGCCATGTAATATAACGACCCATTCCCCCCATTGCTCTTGCGGCACTGACAAAGTCACGTGACTTCAAGCTCATTATCTGACCGCGGACCAATCGTGATATATTGACCCAGGCAACTAATCCGATAGCGAGAAATAACTGATAGATACCACTACCGAGTACTGCTTTCAAGAGAATAACAAGCAGAAGGTCAGGAAAACCATACATAACGTCCACGAATCGCATCAGGGCGTTGTCGACTTTGCCACCAGAGTACCCAGCAATAGCGCCAATAGGTAAACCAATACAAATTACAATTAGCTGAGTGAAAATGCCAACGGCAAGAGATGTGCGTGCACCATATAGTAGACGTGCAAAGACATCCCGACCCAGACCATCTGTGCCTAGCCAGTGTTTGGCATTGGGGTTTTGAAGGATAGCGGTATAGTCCTGGTGGGCGAAATCATAAGGGGTAATAAGCGGAGCGAAGATTGCAGCAAGTGCCAATATTATGATGAAGATACCGCCTGCCATTGCCAGTTTGTTTCTTCTCAACCGCACCCATGCATCACCCCACAAAGTGTGATGAGGTCGCTCGGGGCCGGTTGTGGTATTTGTTACTATTGCCAACTTATACTCCTTAATCGTAACGGATACGCGGGTCAATCATACCATATAGAATATCAACCACCAGATTTGCGATGGCAATGACGAAGGCATAAAATAATACACTTCCCATAATCAGCCCGTAATCACGGGCAAAAATACCCTGTACGAAGAGACGCCCGATACCAGGTATACTGAAGATAGTTTCGACAATGACTGAGCCGGTTACAAGATTTGCAAATTCTGGGCCGGCAATAGTAACAACGGGAATGAGCGAATTCCTCAGAATATGACGTATTAAGACAACACGTTCCAACAGGCCCTTAGAGCGGGCAGTGCGGACATAATCTTGGTGCATTACTTCCAGAGTGCTGGCTCTTGTAATTCTTGCGATGAAGGCAGCGGGTAAAGCTGCCAACGCGAAGGCAGGCATAATAATTTGTGATACGGAACCCCAGCCACCGGTGGGCAACCAGTGCAGTATCACTGAGAAAACTACCATCAAAATGATAGCCAAAACAAAGCCGGGAATACTGGCAAAGATAGTGGAAAACAGTACGCTAAGGTAATCTATCCAGGAGTTCTGCTTTAGAGCAGCGGCCATACCCAGAGAGATACCAATCAAAATAGCTATAATAAAAGCTGTGATTCCCAACGTTGCTGTTATCGGTAGCCCCTGCATCAATATCTGGGTTACACCACGGTCCTGGTAGGAGTAGGATATTCCTAAATCGCCATGGAGTAAACCGAGAAGGAAATTCCCGTATTGAACGAAGAAAGGCTTATCCAATCCGTATTTTCTGTTAAGAGCTTCGATAACCTGTGGGGCGAGTTGTTTTTCCCGATCCCATGGTCCGCCGGGTACCAGATGCATTAAAGAGAAAGTTATAAACGAGACAACAAGGAGTACCACAAGAAGCCAGAGAATACGACGTATTGCATATCTTGTCATCTGTTCATCATCACATAACTTTCAGGAAAGCTGGGGATTATCCCCAGCTTTCCTGAATTAATACAACTAAAAATTTTGGTATTATTTGGTCATGTAAACTTCGGTGTAGAACATGTCGCCGGCTACCTGTCCATCCATACCGGTGGTCGTTAAGCCTTTAACCCATGGTTTCACCAGCAGGAAGCGTTCGCGGTAGAACATGGTGACAATGGGAGCGTCATCCATGACCATCTTCTGGGCATCAGCCCAATCCTTAAGGCGTGTGGGGTTATCCAGCTCTTTCAGTCCTTTCGCTGCTAGAGCATCAAATGTGGGATTGCTGTATAAGGTGTGATTATTGCCGGCGCCGGTGCCAAAGAGTTGTGGTAGCCAGTTATCCGGGTCGGGATAGTCCGCACCCCAGCCGAACCATGCCCACATGTGCTTCCCTGCGTTTATATATTCCTGGAATGACTTCGATTCCTGAGGATCAAGAGTGATATTAATTCCCAGATTCTGTTGCATTTGACCCTGCAGGAATTGGGCAATAGTACGGTTGCCCGCTGTATCGGAATAGGAAAACTTGATTTCCGGTAGCTTGCTGACATCGTTATAACCTGCTTGGGCAAGCAATTCCTTTGCCTTAGTAACGTTGAAGGCATATTCTGAACCGAGAGTCGCATCATATCCCGGCATTCCGGGTGGAATCCAACTCAATGCCACTTTACCGACCCCACCTCTAATATCGATTAAGGTTTGGCGGTCAATTGCGCAGGAGAGTGCCTGACGTACCAGCTTATTGTCGAACGGTGGTTTGGTAACATTGAACTGGAAGGCGAAGGTCGTCAAGTCATTATAGCGTAGGATTTGAGGGCTCAGAGTTGCATCAGCCATCGTGGCTTTCTCTGTGCCAACGGGGACGCCACTGATATCCAGTTCATTGTTCATGTAAGCTGCCAGTGCAGCATTGGCGTCAGTAATCATCTTGAAGTCAATCTCAGCGAGCTTAGGCTTGGTACCCCAGTAGTTAGGGTTAGGTTTAAATGTCATGTGGTCCTGATGTACCCATTCAGTCAGGATGTAAGGTCCATTGCCGATGTAGTTGGGTGGGTTAGTCCACGCATCACCAAACTGGGTGATGATATCTTCTCTTACCGGATAAACGGGCCAGAGAGCCATCAAGTCCAGGAAAGTTGGCAGTGGGTCATTGAGTTTAATCTCTAGAGTGTACTCATCTATTGCTTTAACACCAATTGCATTCTTGAGTGTTGTTTTTTCGGCATCAGTCTTGTCGGGGGCGGAGAAGTATGCCAAACCGCCAACAATGTCGAAATAGAAAGAAGCGTATTCTGCCGCAAGGTCAGGGTTCAACATTCTCTTGATGCTGTAAACGAAGTCTTTAGCAGTGACCTTGGTACCATCACTCCAGGTAACATTGGTCCTCAATTTGAAAGTGTAGGTTAGACCATCCGCCGAGATGCCTTTGTTAGCGACGGTTGGGATTACCTTGGCGACATCTGCTCTCAGTGAGAGGTCCTGGTTGAAGCCGAGCAACCCTACAAAGACCTGCATAATGACGCTACGTTCGCTAGCCCATGAGGCGCGGTTGGGGTCAACCTGTGCGGGTTCACCAGCCAAGTTAACCCGGAGAATTTGTTCCCCGGTTCCTTTTACACTGGTGCCGCAGGCGCTGGTTAAGATGAGGGATGCGGTAACTAAAATAGCCAGTAGGGAAAGTAAAATAGACTTACTTCTCATATAACCTCCTTGATTTTTCATTTGCTATATTTAATCTGTTTGCGTCCAGATTCTAGCTCAGGAACAGGAGAGGGACGGAAGTAAAAATGTATGCCGAGATTAATCATGACAAGGTATAAGACCACATTTTATAGCGGGCATACACAATATTCGATTAGACCTAAGATTATACTTTGTATAATCTCTTGTCAAGAGGATAAGAAAATATTTTTCACTGATTACGCAAAATATCTCTTGTTTTGTATGCAAGTTAAATGATAACAGATTTCTTTTACTTATCGGACAATGGGGAGAGCTTATTTTGTGCCTTAGCTCTAGCGGATGCTCGGAGAAATCCTGTTACCGTTATCGCTAGTGCCCAAAGGACAATAGCGACCAGAATAGTAACGGCGGCAATCATCACACCGGGTGGTGAAAAGTCGCCGAATTTGATTATTGTTTTGAATAGATTGAATCCAAATATTGTTTGGGCGATAATGTATGCCGCGACAGCTACAATCAGCAGGAAAACCCAGTGGGTTACAGGAAGCACGAAGAGCCATATTTTC
>CAIWXV010000013.1 GCA_903916765.1 uncultured Dehalococcoidia bacterium
GCGGGTTCTTACGGTTTAATTACAAAAGACGGAGGAAACTGGAATACAGCAGAAGGACTTTCTTTTGGAACAGCAAATATTTACTCACTTTATGTTCCTTCCGCTACTTCTTCAATGAGGTTAGCAGAGGTGAATTACGGCTCAACAATATCAGGCAACTCAAACCCTCTGACATTACCGCAGCCAATTGGTCTTCAAAACCAAAGAAGAAGCGGATTAACTTTAGGACCAATCTTCTGGATTCGCGAAAGAGCTTATCCACCCAACGGGGTAATGCCCGAAGCTTTGGTTAACGGACAAACCTCCTCAACGCCTCAATCAAACAGTGTCTTTAGCAACCCACTTGTAGTAGCCGCCATAATTGGAGTTATACTTGCAGGCATTGGAGCAGCCGCGTATTATGGTATTATAGCAAAAGGCGGCAGTGCAGCCGCATCAGCAGGAGCAAAAGTTACTGGAGCGGCAGATAGCCCAGCTGGCTCGGGGACAGGCAATTTGGGCAGCCCTATCATCGATAACTCTAATTTCCTTGATTCTTTATTCAATGCAAACACTGCAGTCGGAGTAACTAATCAAGCAAGAGACGTTGGTGAAGGTGCCGATTCAAGTATTCGTAATTCGGGTAGCCTTAGCGTTGACGATTCCAGTTTCCTTGATTCTCTCTACAACTCTAGCACACCCACCTCGGTAGATCCGAGCCGAGCGGGGAGCGCTGATAGTGAAAGAGTTGGTTCAGTCCCAAGTAGTGGCAGGGTCGATGTCCGTAATGACTATTTCCTTAATGACTTACGCGATGACCGGTTGTATCTGGATGATGATACGTCTCCTGGCGAGATTATAGGCACTCTTTTGCAATCGGAAGGAGGATTCGCATGCATTCCGTTTCTATGACGCGCCAAAATTGGTTAAGGGCTGGCTCCACGGATGCTCTCCATTTTTGAGGACAGCTATCTAAAAATTTAGGCATTTAGCATAGCACAAGTTCAAAGGGAAAACATTTTCTTGGCTATGCCTTTTTGCGTTTAAAATAAGCTACAAAGTCAGAGTGCGCGCTCTTTTGAACCATGGCTGGTATAATTGATGTAAGTTCCCATTGGTCCTCTCCATAATTATCTAATAATGTTATCTGGTCTGTTATTCCCGCTTTTCTGCATTCCTCAAACAGGGCAATTACCATGTATTCCCATTTAGTCATAACATCATCTGCTCCCGATTATCAGACTACCACAATCTCTTTCTAAGGTTGTGATTTAGAAAGATAAGCTTTTGCACTTTGTTTTATTTTTGTTTAGTTCATGTCTAAGGTCCAAAGGCTTTCAGCGGATTCAGATTTAATAATGCCTAAATAGTCACATAGAAAGAAACACCTAATCTACCTAAGCTCCAACTATCTCACTTTGAGAAGTTTCAATAATTCCTTAACACACCCAAGTTTTGATGTTCATACAAAGATGGATTCATAGTAGTTTTCCTCTTTCTCCATTCAAACCGTTTCTTTCTAAAAGAAATTTAGGTAATGTCCTAATTTAAGATACTTAAATGGAAATGGAACAGTTCATGCCATGTCCAGA
>CAIWXV010000014.1 GCA_903916765.1 uncultured Dehalococcoidia bacterium
CATCGTTCCCAGGCCACCGGAAGAAATTAAACTATTTGGCGTATTATACAGATAGTGCTGGGCCGACCACATCTGGTGCTGTCCTACGCCGGTCACAATAGTAGCTTCACCTCTTGTAGCTTGATATATCTGATGAATTACATATTGAGGTAAAACAGAGGAGCTATCTCTGATATCGGTTGACGGATGTTCCCGCCTCCATGTATCCAGTTGATGCAGCCATTCTCCATGTTGTGCCGGACTGATTGCCTTAATTAAGGGCGAAAGTACTGCCTTCACATCACCGACAATCGGCACATCGACGGTCACGTTTTTCCCGATTTCCGCCGGGTCGATATCGATGTGAATTATTTTAGCATTGGGCGCAAAGGTACTTACCTCAGCAGTGGCGCGGTCATCGAATCGCATACCGATGGCGATGATAACATCGGCGTTATTTACGGCCAGATTGGCATATGCCATACCGTGCATACCCAGCCAGCGGTAGCTTAAAACATGTGATTCGGGGAAACAGCCGAGTCCGAGCAGCGTTGTTACAACTGGTATCTGTCCTTTCTCAGCCAGTTCTTTCAGTTCTGCGAATGCCTTCGAGATAATCACACCCCTGCCGGCAATGATGAGCGGTTTCTGCGCTTCATTAATCATTGCGGCAGCTTTTTGTATCTGTGCCGGATGCCCTTTTAAAGTCAACTTGTCAGTTAGGTCCACCTTCCCCGGGGCATGGTATTCTGTTTCCTCGGTGAACACATCTTTGGGAACATCGACGAGCACCGGACCGGGCCTACCCGTCCGGGCGATATAAAAAGCCTCTTTGATTGTCTTTGCCAGGGATGCCGCATCACGGACCAGATAATTATGCTTGGTGATGGGTAGAGTGATGCCGGTAATATCGATTTCCTGGAAAGCATCCTTACCGATAAAACGTCGTGCTACCTGCCCGGTGATGGCAACCATCGGGGATGAATCCAGGTAGGCATTGGCGATGCCGGTTACCAGATTGGTAGCGCCGGGACCCGAAGTAGCAAAGCAAACCCCCACCTTGCCTGTGGCGCGTGCATAACCTTCGGCGGCGTGAGCCGCACACTGTTCGTGCCGCACTAGGACATGGTGTAACTGGGGAAATTGAGGCAGGGTGTCGTAAAGAGGCAGAATGGCACCTCCGAGAATGCCGAAAATAGTGTCCACTCCCTCTTTTACTAGACCATCGAGTAATATTTGTCCACCCGTCATCTTCATCGTCATAATCCCCTTCTACTTATTAAACACTGCGCCTTTACTGGCTGAGCCGACTTTTTCAACGTAGCGTTTGAGATATCCTGTTTTAACACGCGGTTCGAACTTGCCAACTTTTGCCATTCGTGCGGCTATTTCTTTATCACTTAGTTCTACCTCGAGTTTGCACTTGGGAATATCGATATTAATAATATCGCCGTCTTTTAATGCGGCAATCGGTCCTCTCATTGCAGCTTCAGGCGAGATGTGCCCGATGGAAGCACCGCGCGAACCGCCGGAGAATCGCCCGTCGGTAATGAGTGCCACCGTATCCGTCAAGCCCATGCCACCTAATAGGGAAGTGGGGGTGAGCATTTCTCTCATTCCCGGTCCGCCCTTAGGACCTTCGTAGCGGATGACCACCACGTCACCGGGTTTGATTTTATTCTTCATAATGGCTTTGGTAACTTCTTCTTCGGAATCGAATACCTTGGCGGGTCCCTTATGTTTCAACATTTCCGGAGACACAGCTCCCTTCTTGACCACGGCTCCCTCAGGTGCCAGATTCCCGAAAAGAACAGCTAATCCGCCGGTTTGCGAGTGTGCTCTGAATTTGGTGCGGATAACTTCGCGGTCAAGAACCTTGCTGCCCGAAATATTTTCGCCGATCGTTTTTCCGGTTACCGTCATCAAATCCAAATGTAAAAGGTTTTTGACCTCTTTCATTATCGCCGGGATACCGCCGGCACGGTCGAGGTCTTCGATGCGATTTTCACCGGCAGGACTGAGTTTACTGATATAAGGTGTCCGTTTACTGATTTCATTTATCTTTTCCAATGGGAAGTTGATACCTGCTTCGTTAGCAATTGCCGGCAGGTGCAAAACGGAGTTGGTACTGCCGCCCAGCGCCATATCTACGACGAAGGCATTTTCCAAAGATTTCTCATTAATGATGTCTCTCGGTCTGATATTTTTAGCGAGTATCTTTATTATTTGTTCGCCGGCTTTTCTCGCCAGTTGAATGCGTCTCGTGTCAGCTGCGGGAATGGTGCCGTTGCCGGGCAGTGCCATTCCTATTGCTTCCGTCAAACAGTTCATCGTATTGGCAGTGAACATTCCGGCGCAACTTCCGCAACCGGGACAGGCTAGTTCTTCCAATTCAGCCAGTTCTGCTTCGGTCATCTTTTTACTGTTGACTTTACCGACGCCTTCAAATACCGAGATTAAATCGATGACTTTAGATTTGCCGTCCACGTTTATGTGCCCAGCCATCATCGGACCGCCGCTGATGAATATTGCCGGCAGGTTCAATCTGACTGCCGCCATCAGCATTCCTGGGATGATTTTATCGCAGTTGGGAATGAAAACGAGGCCGTCGAACTGGTGAGCCTCTACCACCACTTCGGCGGAATCGGCAATCAATTCTCTGCTGGGTAGACTGTATTTCATTCCGGCATGATTCATTGCGATACCGTCGCAGATTGCAATGGTATTCATTTCGAACGGAATGCCGCCACCCTGATAGACACCTTCTTTCACCGCCTGAGCGATAGCATCGAGGTGCATGTGTCCGGGGACAATCTCGTTATAGCTGTTAACAATACCGATAAAAGGCTTGCTCATATCTGCCTTGCTGACGCCGACGGCATGGAGCAAAGCCCGGTGGCCGGCGCGTTCTATGCCTTTTTTGATTGCATCGCTTCTCATTTTAGTCCCCCTTGAAATCGGTAATTAAAAAAAAAGCCGTCCCTGTGGGACGGCCCCAAATGCGCGGAGACGAGCCCACTCACTGGCTTAAATATGTAACAATAAGTACGAGAGAAAACGTCAAACTATTCATAATAAAGCTAAGATAACATAATCTAAGAGTAGTTGTCAAATCTTGTTCCATTCCTACTGTCATACTGAGCGAAGCGAATGTATCTGAGGGGTAGGGCGAGGTGAGTACCGCCCCTCTCTGAGATTCATTCAGTCGCTACACTCCTTCAGAATGACAGTACAGGGGCAATGATGTTTTACTTCTCCATCGCGTTTATCATATAGACTCTCTGCTGGTGCCTGCCGCCTTCGAATCTGGTAGTAAGGAATGCCTTTACCATCTCATTTAGTTGCGACTGGTCGTTTTTCGCACCCAGACAGAGAATATTGGCATCGTTGTGCTGTCGTGAACGAGTTGCTGTGAATTCATTGAATACCGTTGCCGCTCTGATGCCTTTGACCTTATTCGCTGCAATACACATTCCGATACCGGTGCTGCAGATGAGAATCCCCCGTTCGAATTTACCTGATGTAACTGCTTCCCCGACCTTTTCAGCGATTTCGGGATAATCGGCTCTCTCTTCGGTATAGACCCCAAAATCTTTATATTCCTGTCCTGCTTCTTCAAGCAGTTTCGTTACCCTTTGTTTTAAGACAAATCCTCTGTGGTCGCTACCGATGGCAATGTGCATATTATCCCTCCACTGTCGATGCGATGTCGGGTAAGATTTTTCTGAGTTTTTCCACTGTGATAGCGCCTTGACGCCGGACAATCGGTTTTTCTCCCGAAAGGTCGACGATTGTGGATTCAATGCCTCCGGGGCATCTTCCTCCGTCGATTAGCATATCGATTTTGTCACCGATTTGTTTTTTTACTTCACCGGCGGTAAGCGGACTGGGATGACCGCTCAGGTTGGCGCTGGTGCCGACAATCGGTTTACCCAACCCTTCGATTAGAGCCAGAGCCACGGGGTTGTTGGGAATGCGGAAAGCGACTGTTTTGCCGCCGGCGGTAATAATATCAGGCACGATGTCCGATTTGGGCAGGATGATTGTCAGAGCACCGGGTAGAAATTCGGAGATAAGCCGTCGTGCCGATGGTGGGATAGAAATAACTATCTGCTCAATCTGTGCATAATCGGCGACTAAAAGCGGAAGAGCCATTCCCTTGGGGCGTCCTTTAACTTGAAAGATGCGCTCGATGGCAGGGATATTTGCCATACTGGCACCCAGTCCGTAGATGGTATCGGTAGGGTAAGCGATAACGCCACCTTCCCGCAGGATGGAGACAGCTTTTTTAATCTGTTTTTCTTTGTTTATCTCCACGAATCTAGTATAGCACAGAGGCATTTCTCAGACGAAAAGTACTGCGTAAATTTTGCCTAGTGCCACTTTGTAAAAATTTAGGTTATAATATGGTTACATTTTTCTTGAAATGTCATTGATGAGCTGGAGCGGAGGACTTTAAGTTTATGAGTAAAGAGCAGGAGCAACCGAAACAAAACCCCACCGGAAGAGTCGCTACGAGTGGTGATATTGAAGTCACCACGTATCTGGAGATTGCCAAAGAGAAGGGAGGTGTTCAACCATCACCTTCACAACAGCCTATTCCTGACGTAGAACGTGAAGTTATCGTTGTTCTGGATTTTGGTTCACAGTACAGTCTGCTCATCGCTCGCCGCATCCGTGAATGCAATGTTTACAGCGAATTGTTACCTTTCGATACTCCCTGGGAGAAAATTGCTAATCTGAAACCGAAGGGAATCATCATGTCCGGTGGTCCCTCCAGCGTCTATGAGGCAGGAGCGCCGTTAGCTCCGTCATACATATATGAAAGCCGTTTGCCGGTATTGGGTATCTGTTATGGTATGCAGGCAATGACTCACCAGTTGGGTGGCAAAGTTATCTCTGCCACCAAGCGGGAATACGGTCATGCGGTTCTGCATGTTAGCGACCGTGATTCATCGCTCTTTGCCGGATTGGATTCTGACCTGACGGTGTGGATGAGCCATGGCGATAGTATCGAGCAAATGCCGCCAGGATTCAGAGCGTTAGCACATACCGAGAATACCCCATGTGCCGCAATCGGCAATGACAAAGGAATGTATGGCATCCAGTTCCATCCTGAGGTAATTCATACTCCACAGGGCAAGGCGATCTTGAAAAATTTCGCTTACAATATCTGCGGTTGTAAAGGTAACTGGACAATCGGCAATTTCATCGCTGAGAACATTGCTGCAATTCAAGCTCAGGTGGGGAAAGGCAAGGTCATCAGCGCGCTCTCGGGCGGTGTCGATTCGGCAGTGGTTGCGAGCCTGATTCACAGAGCAATTGGCAATCAACTTACCTGTATCTTTGTCAATAATGGACTCCTGAGACGTGAGGAAGTGGAAAGGACTTTCAATACTTTCCGTCTCAATATGGGGATGAACATCATCTTCGTCGATGCCGCAGAGCGATTTTTGAATCGATTGAAGGGAATTACCGACCCGGAGCAGAAGCGCAAGACTATCGGCGAGGAATTTATCAATATTTTTGAAGAAGAAGCCACTAAACTGGGCAAAGTAGATTTTCTGGCTCAGGGCACACTTTACCCTGATGTTATCGAGAGCGCATCATCAGGCAGTACTGCCTCTGCAAAAATTAAGACTCACCATAATGTCGGTGGGTTGCCTGCCAAGATGAGATTGAAGCTGATTGAACCTCTGCGCTATCTCTTCAAGGATGAAGTGCGGAAAGTGGGGTTGGAGCTTGGTTTGCCGGAAGAAATGGTCTGGCGTCAGCCTTTCCCGGGACCGGGTTTATCCATCCGTGTCATCGGTGAGGTGACCAAAGAGAAGCTGGAGATTTTGCGCTCCGCCGACTTCGTTTTGATGAATGAAATCAAGAAGGCGAAGCTGTATCGTCAGTTGTGGCAGAGTTTTGCTGTACTTACCGAAGTCAGGTCGGTAGGGGTAATGGGCGACCATCGTACCTACGGTTATCTGGTGGGTATTCGTGCTGTTACCAGTGAGGACGCAATGACCGCAGACTGGGCGCGTCTGCCTTATGACGTGCTGGCACGTATCTCAAATCGTATCGTCAATGAAGTCCCTGAAGTGAACAGGGTGGTTTATGATATTACCTCCAAACCGCCTTCAACAATTGAGTGGGAGTAAATCAGAATATCCTTCGTCTGAAGGACTCGTAACGACAAAAAAAGAGGTGCGTGGTGAAAATTCTAGTTGTCGGTAACGGTGCTAGAGAACACACTATCGTCTGGAAACTATCACAAAGCACTAAGGTTAAAGAACTCTATACTGCCCCCGGTAATGCCGGCACGGCGCGTATTTCCCAGAATCTCGATATTGATGCCACAGATATCAAATCGCTGGCAAAAACGGCACAGCAAAAGAAAATCGACCTTGTCGTCGTCGGACCGGAAATGCCGCTATCTAAGGGCATCGTCGACCATCTCGAAAGTCTGGGTATCCCTACTTTCGGGGCAAGCAGACTGGCCGCGGAAATCGAGTCCAGTAAGGTTTTCTCTAAAGCATTGATGCAGCAATATAATATCCCCTGTGCTAAAAGTATCAATTTCTCCGATTATGCTCAGGCAAAAGAATATGTGCAACAACAGAAACCGCCGGTTGTTATCAAAGCCGATGGATTGGCAGCGGGTAAAGGTGTCGTTGTTGCCGGTACTATTGACGAAGCTCTGGCGGCTCTTGCCGATTTTATGCAGTCGAAGAAGCTCGGCGCGGCAGCGAATCAAGTGCTGGTGGAAGAATACCTTTCAGGCAGGGAGATGAGTTATTTTGCTTTTAGCGATGGGATCAATGTTGTGCCGATGGTCTCAGCCTGCGATTACAAACGTGTTAATGACGGCGACCGTGGTCCGAATACTGGTGGTATGGGCAGTTATAGCCCGCCTGTTTTTAGCAGTGCCGCGCTTCAGAAGAAGGCAATGGAAACGATTATGGTACCGACGATTAAAGCGATGGCTCAGGAAGGCAGACCGTACCGTGGTGTGCTTTACGGCGGTTTGATGGTGAATAAAGAAAGTGTCAAAGTGCTGGAGTTCAATGCCCGTTTCGGAGACCCTGAAACACAGGTTATTCTACCGCGACTAAAAACTGATTTAGTAGAAATTATTCTGGCAATTATCAAGGGAAAGCTTAGCCAGATGAAAATCGAATCTACCGACGATGTTTGTGTTGGTGTGGTGATGGCGTCAGGCGGCTACCCCGGAAGTTACAAGACGGGTATTCCTATCGACGGTTTGCATGATGTCGATAAAGATATTATGGTTTTCCACGCCGGCACGAAAATCGGTGCCACTCCCTGGGAAGTGCTGACTAACGGCGGGCGTGTTTTGACAGTGGTGGCAATGGGTAAAACAATCGCTCAGGCACGAGAAAAAGTCTATGAGAATATTTCACGAATCAAGTTTGAGGGAGCACATTACCGGAAAGATATTGCACTATTCAAATCCTAAATTCCAATATCGAAATACTAAATAGAGGTGTAAGGACAATGGCACTAGTCGGTGTGGTAATAGGGTCTAAATCGGATATGGAAGCAATGCAACCTTGCCTTGATATTCTTAAAGAACTAGGAATTGAGCACGAGGTTAATGTCATTTCGGCACACCGCACTCCTGAAAAAGCCCGGCATTACGGGCAAACGGCACGGGAACGGGGCATCGAAGTTGTCATTGCTGCCGCTGGTGGTGCTGCTCATCTGCCAGGAGTGCTGGCAAGTTGGACTACTATCCCGATTATTGGTGTGCCGCTACCCAGCGGTGAATTAAAAGGTGTTGATGCTCTCTATTCTATCGTGCAAATGCCTGCCGGTATCCCTGTTGCCTGTGTTGCGGTGGGTACGGCGGGAGCTAAAAATGCTGCCTATCTTGCCGCCGAGATTCTCGGCTTAAAATATGATAATATCAAAAGGGCATACGAAGAATACCGGAAGAAATTGCAAGGAGACGGCAAATGATAGAGAGGTATTGCCGACCGGCGATGAAAGAAGTTTGGTCGGATGAAAACAAATTTAATAAATGGCTCGAAGTCGAGATTGCCGCTTGTGAAGCTTGGGCTCAATTAGGGGTTATTCCTAGACAGGCTATTTCTAAAATCAAGATGGCGCGCATCAATTTCAAAAAGATGGATGAGCTTTTCAAAGAGACTCACCATGATGTTACGGCTTTTCTAGGTGCTATTGCCGATAGTGTTGGGGAGGAATCGCGCTATATCCATCTCGGTATGACTTCCTCCGATGTGATGGATACGGCTCTCAGCTTACAGCTTATCGAGGCTTCGGACATACTCGCTGATGATATTAAAGAATTGATTTCCGTCCTCGGGAGTATGGCAATCAAGTATAAGCATACCCCGATGACCGGTCGGACTCATGGTGTTCACGCCGAACCGATTACTTTCGGTTTGAAGCTGGCATTATGGTTTGCCGAGATGAATCGTAACCGTCAGCGTCTCCAGGAAGCCAGAAGAATGATTGGGGTTGGTAAGGTTTCAGGGGCAGTGGGTACTTATGCCACACTATCGCCGCAGGTGGAAGAAAAAGCCTGCGCTAAATTAGGGCTTGCCCCGGCGCCGATATCGAATCAAGTACTCCAGCGTGACCGCCATGCCCAATTCGTCACTACGTTGGCAATTATTGCCAGTTCGCTGGAAAAATTTGCTACGGAGATAAGGGCTTTACAGAAAACCGAGGTGAGGGAAGTCGAAGAGCCTTTCAGCCCCGGTCAGACGGGTAGCTCGGCGATGCCCCACAAGCGCAATCCTGAGCTTTGTGAAAGAGTATGCGGTATTGCAAGATTGGTTAGAGGCTATTCCGTGACTTCGATGGAAAATATTACTCTGTGGCATGAGCGTGATATCAGCCATTCTTCTACGGAACGGGTTATTTTGCCCGATGCCTGTCTGGTGCTCGACTACTCTCTGACGGTCTTTACTTCCGTAATGAAGGGCTTGCAGGTTTATCCTAAGCAGATGAAAAAGAATATGGATATTACCCGGGGCCTGCTTTTCTCCCAGAGAGTTTTACTGGCTTTAATCGATAAAGGTCTCAGCCGTCAGAATGCCTATAAATTAGTACAGCGCAACGCTATGAAAACATGGCAGGGGAGTAAGAGATTTATCAATCTGCTGAAAGCTGATGCCGAAGTAATGGCAGTTTTGTCTCCCACGGAGCTTGAGTCATTGTTTGAAATCCAGTATTATCTGCGCTATGTGGATGAGGTTTTTGAGCGGTTGGGCTTAACCGGAAAACAGTGGGCAGAGTAGCCGGAATTAGTTTAGTGGAGCCGCGATTTATTACCTTAAATTTTTGCGATGAATATTAGAAAGTATAACCAGATTGTCTGGGATAACGAAGTAAAAAAGGGAAATAAGTGGACAGTTCCGGTCAGTCCGGAAGTGGTCAAACAGGCGCGTGAAGGTAATTGGCAGATTGTTCTGACTCCAACTATTCCAGTGCTTAAAGATTGGTTCCCCCTGCTAAATGCTTTGGATGTGCTTTGCCTCGCTTCAGGAGGCGGACAACAGGGACCGATTCTGGCAGCCGCGGGTGCTAATGTAACCGTTCTCGATAATTCTCCTATGCAATTGGAGGGTGACCGTTACGTCACTGAAAGAGATTCTCTCATTATCCGAATCGTAGAGGGTGATATGAGAGACCTCAGCCAGTTTGCAGATGCTAGTTTTGGCTTGATAGTTCATCCTATTTCTGATAATTTTGTGCCGGATGTGCGTGTCATCTGGAAAGAAGCTTTTCGGGTTTTACGTAAAGGTGGCGTGTTATTATCAGGATTTATGAATTCGGCAATTTACCTTTTCGATTGGGAACTGGCAGAGAGCACTGGCAAATTGCATGTAAAATATAAGATTCCTTACGCGGATGTGACAGATTTGGATGAGCCTGAAAAACAAAGAAGACTGGCAAAAGGCGAACCGATGGAATTCAGCCACACATTGGATGACCTGATTGGCGGGCAGATAGATGCCGGGTTTGTAATTACCGGTTTTTATGAAGATAGACAGGGACCGGAAACTAAAGACCCGGTGTGCCATACATGGCAACATCCATTGCCACCCGCGCAGTGAAGATGTAAAAACTTATTTTGGATTTTTCAAATATGTTCACGATGCAAGTCATTCCTCAGGTTAATCAAATCACTGACAGATATACCAATTTTTTCCTGATTGTTGAAGATCATTTGACATTGATTGATACTGGCTTGCGTGGTAGTATACGTGGTTTGGTTCATTTTATCCGTTCCCTGGGGCGTTCACCGGAAGAAATTAATCTCATCATTCTTACCCATAATCATATGGATCACTTCGGGGGATTAGCTGAACTAAGAAAATTGACCAGAGCAGAGGTAGCGGCTCCGAAAAATGATTTTGTCATCGATGATAGTCCCGTACCATATCCTGCCGGTAATTGTATCAGGAAGTTATTACAAGTGTCGGCGCTGTCTCACTTGCGCCGTAGATTCGTTCTGGAATCTAAAGATGTCGATATTCTGCTTGAGGGCGGCGAGATATTTCCTATATTAGGTGGGTTGCAGGTTATACCGACACCAGGTCATACGGCAGGAAGTATCAGCCTGTACGCTTCGCGTAAAAAACTGCTCATCGTCGGCGACGCTCTGAAGAAAAAACAGGGTATGCTTCGTTTACCACTCATAACTTTGACCTCTGATATTCAGCAGGCAGTGTCCTCAATTCGGCGCATGTCGGAGTTGGATGTCGATATCATTCTTTTTGGCCACGGCAGGCCGGTTACCGAGAATGCAAGAGCAGGGCTGTTGAGGTTATCGGAAAGGGTAAAAGTTTGACACCATTCTCGTTGTTTGGCTAATATTAACATAATGTTACGTGTTATTACCGGCACAGCCAAAGGCACTCTTCTGAAAGTCCCCACTACAGGTCTCCGTCCGGCAACCGACCTTGTACGCGGAGCGATTTTTTCCATATTGGAAAATCTCACCGACGATTGGTCTCGTGTACTGGATTTGTACTCGGGGAGCGGTGCTCTGGGGATTGAGGCTTTGAGCCGGGGTGCCGACTGGGTGGACTTTGTTGACCGTGAACGAAGATGTTGTGATATAATCAAATTGAATCTGGGAAAGACAAAACTCAGGGCAAAAGCCCATGTTTATTGCGGTACGGTGAACAAAACCCTCTCTTTTCTGGATAAGGAATATAGTATCGTTCTGATGGACCCTCCTTATGCGGATACTACGATTGGTGATGTAGTGGAACAACTGGCAAATTCGAAATTGATTAATCAGGATTCAATAGTAGTGGTAGACCACTCTTCGCGGTTTCCTTTACAGGGGAAATTTGGTACTCTGAATCTTTTCAAAGAGCATCGTCATGGTGACACCACAATTTCAATCTACCGAAAGGAGAAATAACATGACCGTGGCTGTTTATGCAGGAAGCTTTGACCCTATTACCAATGGACATCTCGATATCGCCGTCAGAGCATCGAAGATTTTCGATAAGCTGATTATCGGGATCTATAGAAGTCCGGCGGGTAAGACTGTTCTTTTCGACACAAAAGATAGAGTCGCTATGGCGAAGAAAGCTACTAAAGATTTTCCTAATATCGAGGTTCGGCCTTTTTCCGGGATGGTGGTAGATTTCGCCAAAAAAATCGGAGCGCAGACAATGGTACGTGGCTTGAGAATGAGTACCGATTTTGAGCGCGAGTTTGAAATGGCTCTAATGAACAAAAAACTGTGTCCGGAGTTAGAGTTGGTATGCTTGATGACAAGTCTGAGATATCAATTCCTTAGTTCCAGTCTACTCAAGGAAGTTGCGAGTCTCGGCGGTGATATTGAAAGTCTGGTGCCGGAGTATGTCGCCAAAGCCTTGAGAAAGAAACTTGTAAACAAAAAATAGCTTTCTAAGCACGATGAGCTTTGTTGTCCCTAATTATCAAGGAGGTTTTTATGGCGTACAAAATCAGTGAGGATTGTATCAGTTGTGGAGCCTGCGAGTCTGAGTGTCCGAATCAGGCAATCAGCGAAGGCAGTTCCACATATGTAATTAATCCTGACAAATGCACCGAGTGTGTCGGTGCTCACGATTCTTCCAAGTGTGCGGAGGTCTGTCCTGTAGATGCCTGCCAACCTGACCCCGCCCGCAAAGAAACCAAAGAAGCTCTTCTGGCGAGATATAAGAAACTTCACCCATAAAGATAAAATTCGAAATCTGAATCTCGAAGTACGAAACAATATCGAATATCTAATATTAAAGTATTGGAGATTAGTTTTTCAGTATTATTTAGAAATTAGGATTTTGTGCTTCGGATTTAGTTTAGGTTATTTCTGACTATTGCCCAATGTTTGAGCTTTTTCGTAGGCGGCTTTTACTGCCTGGTAAACCAGGTCGCTGAAGCCGCTTTCTTCGAATTTGCGGATGGCTTCTGCGGTCGTACCTCTGGGTGAGGTTACCATTCGACGCAGTTCTGAGGGCTCCTTGCCTGATTGTTTAATAAGCTGACCTGCGCCGATCACCGTTCCGATGACCATCTCTTTTGCCATGTCACGTGGTAAGCCTATTTTTACGGCGGCATTGGTCATAGCCTCTACGAAATAGAAAAGATAGGCAGGGCCACTTCCGCTGACTGCTGTTGCCATATCTAAGAAATGTTCCTCGTTAACATAGAACTCTTTGCCCATGGCTCCGAGAATAGCGCTCACTATCTTTTTTTGTTGGTCTGTAACTTCTTTGGTAGCTGTCCAGACGGTAACGCCCTCAACAATTTGGGCAGGGGTATTCGGCATGGAACGCACGATAGCATTGTGATTAAGTCCATGTTGGAGGGTGTTAATTCTGGCACCGGCAATGATTGAAAGCACGAGTTGATTCGGTTTAAGATGACCTATCAATTCCACCATTACATTGGTGAGTATTTGCGGTTTAATGGCGAGGATAATTATATCTTTCTCTGTTATTGTCTGAATGTTATCAGAGGATACCTTGGCCATATACTTTTGAAAGAGGAATTGACGACGTCCCTCGCTGATGTCGCTAACTGTTATGTCTCTGGCCGCCGCTAAGTTTTTGGTTAGTATGCCTGCCAGCATTGCCTCACCCATATTCCCGCCGCCGATAAATGCAATTTTCATATTTACTCCTCTCATCCTGTTGCCATACCATTACCATATTCAAATCGGGACGTGTACTATTTTATGCGTATATAAGGATATAAAATTACCGCTCGAAGTAACTTTTCGGTTTTTCTTTCGCATTAAAGTGTTCCATAAGCTTTTGCCAAACGAACTCATCGCCGTTTAGTATTGGTTGATAGTTCTGTTCTACATCAGTAGCAGTCCGAGCAACAACATTTAGAAGCTTATGCCGGGGAAACATATTTCTCTGAAGATCACTGTGGTTATTAAATATTAGTCTGTCTATAAAAAGATAGGGAATACTCCGATTTCTCCGAGTAAACAGGATGTCATAATATTGTACCTGTACTGAGGCTGGTTCTTTAATGTACTTAAAACTGAATCCGACCTTGAAACTGTTAGTTCGAGGGTATTTTTCAGAAGCTAATGAAAAACCTGATGAAACCAGAAAGGCAAAACAGTCTCTAGGTGATTGGCAAAGATCTAAAAAATCTACAAAAGGCATGCCTTCTACTGGTTTCTTCATCTTCCTAATTATCCCGATATATTAGACTAATTTGCCTGACAATCCGGATCAAGATTGACTAGAGATAGCTTAATGCCCCCTTATCTCACCACGATATTTACCAGTTTCCCGGGCACATAAATAATATTTACGACCTTTTGACCTTGGATGAAAGGCTTTATTTTTTCGCTTGCCTGAGACATCTTTTTTGCTTCTTCCTCGGTAATGGAAGCAGGTATAGTAATACGGTCGCGCAGTTTACCGTTGACCTGCACTACCAGTGTGATTTCATCTTCTTTTGCCAGTTCCTCATCCCATTTGGGCCAGGGCTGGTTATGGATACTATACTTGTGTCCCGTCCTGTGCCATAACTCTTCCGCAAGATGAGGAGCCGTGGGCGCTATCATTAGGACCAGTTTCTCGATGCTGTTTTGCCAGGCATCGTTCGTCACATTCGCCGATTCCTTGACCTTGTTGAGGTAATTCGTGTATTCCATTAACGCGGCAATCATGGTATTGAAACGCAGACGGTCCATGTCACCCGTTATTTTTTTGATAATCTGGTGTGTGATTCGCTCCAACTCTTTCATCGCGGTGGCATCATTTATTTTCGGTTGGTATTCTTCCAGCGCCAGCTTCCAGATACGATTCAGCCAGCGACTGACTCCGCTGATACCCGTATCGAACCACTCGCCGCCCTGTTCCCATGGTCCCATGAACATCATATAGGCGCGTACCGTATCGACACCCAGTTCATTGACATATGCATCGGGGTTGATAACATTACCTTTGGATTTGCTCATCTTCTGATGGTCAGCAATGATAATGCCCTGATTGAAGAGTCTTTTGAACGGCTCTCCGAAATCGATTAATCCCATGTCCCTGATTGCTTTAGTGAAGAAGCGGGCATAGAGCAGATGCATTACGGCGTGTTCCGCACCACCGGTATAGATATCGACGGGCATCCAGTATTTGGTTTTCTCCGGGTCAAAAGCAGCTTTGTCATAGTGCGGACTACAATAGCGTAGAAAATACCAGGACGAACACATAAAACCATCAATAGTATCCGTTTCCCGTTTCCCGGGGCTGCCGCACTTCGGGCATTTGGTGTTAACCCATTTCTCGTTATACTTCAGAGGCGATTCTCCTTGGTGGCTGAAATCGGCTTCTTCGGGGAGTAGAACCGGTAAGTCTTTTTCCGGCACAGGCACAGTGCCGCATTTATCACAGTAAATCATCGGTATGGGTGCGCCCCAGTATCTCTGTCGTGAAATCAACCAGTCGCGCATGCGGTAGCTGATTGTTCCCTTTCCCCAGCCTTTTTGTTCCAGAAATGCGGTAACAGCCTTAGTACCTTCCCTGTTAGGCAATCCATTAAATTGGCTGGAATTAATCATAGTGCCATCGTCGATATAGGCGTTCTCTAACTCCTCACCTTTCCATTCCGGAGGGGAAATAACCGTCTTGATGGGGATGTTATATTTCTTAGCGAAAGCAAAATCGCGTTCATCATGCGCCGGCACTGCCATCACGGCTCCGGTGCCGTAACCGACTAACACGTAATCGGCAATCCAGACAGGGACTTTGTCTCCGGTCAGTCTGTTAGTCACATAAGCGCCGGTGAAAACGCCGTCTTTTTCTTTTTCAGTGGAGAGGCGCTCTATCTCTGTGAAACGGCGGGTTCTGGCAACATAAGCTTCAACCTCAGCTTTTTTATCAGGTGTGGTCAGTTTTGCTACTAGCGGATGCTCCGGTGCCAGTACCATGAAGGTAACCCCGAAGACAGTATCCGGTCGGGTGGTAAATACCTTGATTTCCTTTTCTGCCACACTGGGGTGGTCGAGTGCAAAGGAAACCTCGGTGCCGTAACTTTTGCCGACCCAGTTCTTCTGCATTATCTGAATACGTTCAGGCCAATCTATTCCTTCATGTTCCATCAGTTCATCGGCATATTTCGTGATACGGAAAAGCCACTGTTCCAAATCCCGTTTTACAACTGGGGTTTCACACCGCCAGCAAAGCCCGTTTTCTACCTGCTCGTTCGCCAGTACTACTTGACATTGAGGACACCAGTTGACAGGTGCCTTGCCCCGGTAGGCTAAATCATGCTGGAACAATTTGGTGAAGAACCACTGAGTCCATTTGTAATATTTGGGATCGCAGGTAATAACTTCTCTGTTCCAGTCGTACATTGCCCCCATAGTCTTTAATTGACGGCGCATGTTCTCGATGTTCGCCATTGTCCATTTGCGAGGATGAATGCCGCGTTTGATAGCCGCATTTTCGGCGGGTAGTCCGAAAGCATCGAAACCCATCGGATGTAGGACATTGTAGCCCTGTAACCGCTTGAAACGTGCATAAACGTCGGATGGTGCCATCGCATACCAGTGCCCGATATGCAGGTCGCCGGAGGTGTAGGGGAACATCGTCAGAGCATACCATTTAGGTCGTTTGCTGTCCTCTTTGACTTCATAGAGCTTGTCGTCAGCCCATTTTTTCTGCCACTTTTTTTCGATTTCCGGTGCATTATATTTGTCTATCATTCTTCTGCCCTATCTTCACTATTGATATTTGATATAACAAAAAAGCCGCCCTTGTGGGGACGGCCCCTATTTAATCATGTGGAGACGGACCCACTTATCGGCCTGAATATGTGATGGTAAGTGTGAAGGATAGAAGCTGTCCGTTCATTAATAGGTAAAATATCACAACTGGTGGTTATTGTCAATAATTCTACTCGTGGCATCGCTAATTCTTGTGCATTATCCGTTTCATTAAATAATTAAGTGAGGCTTGCTTGCCGATATGTCCTTTTGCAGAGTGCCTCTTCTCCCTTGAGGGGAGAAGAGGCACTTGTTTGTAACTGGTGGGTCGTTGTGCGCAAATACCTATGCCTGTTAAAAATGTAGCATGCTTAGTTTTGGAGTGGCCGAGACATTATGATTAAATGAATATGAGTTTGCAAAAAATTGAGTAATACATTTACAATAAAACATTACACCCAAGTCGCAAAGAAAGAGAATTCGGAAATGAGGCGTTCCACCATTATTGGGACCGGCTTTTATGTGCTACCAAAAGTAGTCACTAACAACGACCTTTCTAAATTTATGGATACCTCGGATGAGTGGATTCAGGAGCGCATCGGTATCAAAGAATGCCACTTTGCAGAAAATGGTTTAGGTTCCTCCGACCTTGCAAAAATTGCGGCTGAGCGTGCACTTGCCGATGCAGGTATGACTACTAAAGATATCGATATGATTGTCTACGCAACTCTCAACCCGGATTTCTGTATTCCCATCTCCGGATTTACTTGGGGAGTTTTCTTAATGAGCTGGAGTATCTGAAAATGCGCAATTTGGCGTATTCATTTTGAATTGACGTTCATAGCTAGTTCGTAGTAAAATAGCTTGATTCTTGGGTGAGACAGAGTTCAGGAAAGAGTACTGTTAGTTGATCAACAATGTCCAAATTGCTAAAAGTTCCAGCGTATTTATCAGTTTTTATTCTTGGAATGGTTCCCCATTTCGTGTTGTCGTAAATAAGGCGGGTGACACCTGCCACAGATAAGGAGTGTTTGGAGCAAATATGGCTGAATCAGATGTGAAAGGCATTACCTCCATGATGGAGGAGAAGAGGGTTTTTAAGCCCTCGAAAGAGCTTAGTAAACAAGCTTATATCAAGACTATGGCCCAGTACAAAAAGATGTATCAGAAATCCATTGAAGACCCCACGGCTTTTTGGGGTGAAATGGCAGAACAACTCGACTGGTACAAAAAGTGGGATAAAGTTCTGGTAGAGAATTTTGCAGAGGGCAAACATGAGTGGTTTGTCGGCGGTAAACTGAATGTTTCGTATAACTGTATCGACCGCCACCTCAAGACCGAGCGTAAGAACAAGGCGGCATTTATCTGGGAAGGTGATATCGGGGATACTAAAACGTTAACCTACCAGCAGGTATCTTATGAAGTAAACAAGTTTGCCAATGTGCTTAAGAAATTGGGCGTTAAGAAAGGCGATCGTGTTTCCATATATCTGCCGATGATTGTCGAGTTACCGATTGCCATGTTAGCCTGCGCTAGAATCGGTGCGATTCACAGTGTCGTGTTCGGCGCTTTCAGCGGCGATGCCCTGCGCGATAGAATGAACGACTGCGAGTCTTCTGTACTGGTATGCAGTGATGGTTATTATCGCAGCGGCAAAACCATTAACAGCAAAGATAATGCTGATGAAGCATTGAAATCCTGTCCCTCCATCAAGAAAGTCGTTGTCGTCAAACGCGCTGGCAATCCCGTGAAAATGGAAGCCGGGCGTGATCTGTGGTATCAAGATTTAATGGCTGACCCCGACCTACCCAAATATTGTGAACCTGAACAGATGGATTCCGAAGACCCACTTTTTATCCTTTATACAAGTGGCAGCACCGGTAAACCGAAAGGCGTATTGCACACGCAGGCCGGCTATTTACTGTACACTGCCTTAACTTTTAAATATGTCATGGATTATAAGGATAATGATACTTTCTGGTGCACAGCTGATATCGGTTGGATTACCGGACATAGCTACAATTGCTATGGCACTCTTGCCAATGGCGCCACTATGGTATTGTTCGAAGGTGTTCCCACCTATCCTAATCCCGATAGATTCTGGGAACTAATTGAGAAATACAAGGTCAGCATTTTCTACACTGCCCCGACGGCGCTCCGCTCTTTGATGAGAGATGGTGATGCCTGGCCGAATAAGCACGATATGAGCAGTCTCCGCATTCTCGCTACCGTGGGTGAACCTATCAACCCCGAAGCATGGATGTGGTACTACAATGTCATCGGCAAGGGCAAATGCCCCATTATTGATACCTATTGGCAGACAGAAACCGGTGGTTTTATGCTCACCCCATTCCCCGGCGCAACACCCATCAAACCCGGCTCTGCTACCATGCCCTTCTTTGGTATCGATCCGGCTATTATCCGTGAAGACGGTAGTCCGGTTGACGTTAATGAAGGTGGTTACCTTGTAATCAGAAAACCTTGGCCCGGGTTAATGCGCCGTGTTTACGGCGATGCCGAAAGATTCAAGAAGACCTACTTCGAGCGGTTCCCCGGTGTTTATACTACCGGTGATGGCGCTCGTCGTGATGGAGATGGCTATTACTGGCTGATGGGTCGTATCGATGATGTTATCAAAGTATCCGGACATCGTATCGGTACGGCTGAAGTAGAGAGTGCCTTTGTTGCTCATCCTTCTGTTGCCGAAGCTGCGGTAGTCGGTATGCCTCACCCGATTAAAGGTGAAGGTATTTATGCCTTTGTTACACTGAAAGCTGGTGTAGCCAAAACCGAAGAACTGAAGAAAGAACTAGTGGCCTGGGTACGCAAACAGATTGGTCCCCTAGCCTCCCCGGATAAGATTCAGTTCGCGGATGCATTACCCAAGACCCGCAGCGGTAAAATTATGCGTCGTATCCTCACCAAGATTTCTGCCAATGATATCAACAATCTGGGTGATACCAGTACACTGTCTGACCCGTCGGTGGTGGATACTCTGGTCAAAGAAAGACTATAAGCCTGACTTAATCTGATTCAAGTTACTAAATCCCCCTTCCCATGAAGAGAAGGGGGATTTTCTATTTTCGGGAATATTGAAAGAGGTACAGGTACTTGCTTATTAGATACGTTGCAGATAAAATTAAGCTGTAAATCTATTATTCTGATACTACGCTCGAAATTCGGGCGTGACTTGTATGGAGTAGGAATTATCGTGGGTAAAACAATTGCTGAAATCATACTAAGTGCCAAATCGGGGAACGTTGCCCATGCCAGCGATATTGTCGTGGCTCAGATTGACCTGGCATTTGTCCAGGATACCACCGGTCCGCTGACAGTGAGGCAGTTTCGTGCCGGCAGATTCAAAAAGATAGCATCTTCGTTGAAAGCGGCAGTATTCCTCGATCATGTGGCACCGAGTCAAAGTAGGGAGATGTCTAACGACCATATTCTCCTGCGTGATTTTGCAAGACAGACCGGCGCACTCATCACTGAAGTTGGCGATGGGGTATGTCACCAGCTTGTGGCGGAATCTCTGGCAAAGCCCGGTGATTTGATTGTCGGTACGGATTCTCATACGGTCACTGCTGGCGGCCTGGGCGCTTTTGCTTGTGGTATGGGTTCTTCGGATGTGGCAATCGCACTCGGTTTGGGCAAAACATGGTTTCGCGTCCCGGAGACTTTCCTTGTGGAATTGAAGGGCAAGTTCTCAGAAGGTGTCTATGCAAAAGACCTCATCCTTTATATTATTGGTAAGATTGGAGCTGGCGGGGCTACTTACAAAGCGTTGGAATTCGGTGGCGATGGCGTCAGCGAGATGAATATGTCACAGCGTTTGACGGTATCGAATATGGTGGTGGAAGCCGGTGCTAAAGTCGGACTTTTCCCTTCTGACGAAGCAACGCGGCGTTTTCTTACGGAACAGGGGAGAACTGACCATTATAAGCCGATTGTGGCTGATAGCGATGCTATATATCAAAAGATTATTGAAATAAATATGGGTGATCTCGAACCGATGGTTGCCAAACCGCATACGGTAGACAATGTTGTTTCTGTTAAGGAAATAGCAGGCACCAAGGTTCAACAGGTATCCATCGGTACCTGTACCAACGGCCGTCTAGAAGATATAGAATTGGTTGCCCGAATTCTGAAAGGGAAACAGCGATATCCTGATACGAGACTAATTATTGCCCCTGCCTCACGAGATATATTGGTAGCGGCAACTAAAGCAGGCTATATTGGGACACTTCTCGAGGCGGGAGCGGCTATTCTACCGCCGGGATGTGGTTCCTGTCTTGGTTTGCATCAAGGTGTTCTGGGCGATGGTGAAAGTTGCTTCTCCACGGCTAACCGTAACTTCAAGGGCCGGATGGGAAGTGCTGAGGCTTTCGTTTATCTGGGGAGTCCAGCAACCGCAGCGGCAACGGCAATTAGGGGTGAGATTACAGACCCGAGGGAGTTTTTATAGATGCTGACAGGCAAAGCTTTTAAATTTGGTAATGATATTTCGACCGACCACATCATTCCGGGTAAATATGCTTATTTAAGAAGTAATCTTCCGGAACTTGCCAAGCATGTGATGGAGGATGCCGACCCTACCTTTGCATCACGTGTCAAACAGGGTGATTTCATCGTCGGCGGTAACAATTTCGGTTTGGGTTCAAGCCGGGAACACGCTCCACTGGTCATCAAAATGGCTGGGGTGAAAGCTATTCTGGCGAAATCCGTGGCGCGTATTTTCTTCAGGAATGCGATTAATCTGGGGTTACCCGTTCTAGTGTGCGATACGGATAATATCCGCGATGGCGATGAATTGGAAATCGACCTTCAATCGGGTGTTATCTCGAATAAGAGTAATGGCAAGAGGCTTACCTTCGGGAAGATTCCCATAGTGATGCTCAATATTCTGGATGAAGGCGGAATCTTGCCTTATATAGAAAAACACGGCGATTTCAAGCTGTAAAGTTTTTTGGGGGTTATATGGCTTATAATATTACCCTGATTCCCGGCGATGGTGTTGGACCTGAGGTTACAGAAGCAACGCGTCGGGTTCTGGAAGCTACGGGTGTCAAATTTAAATGGGATATTGCCGAAGTGGGGACTTCTGCAATGGAGAAGTATGGCACACCTCTACCTGCTTCAGTTGTTGAATCCATCAAGCAGAACAAGGTTGCTCTCAAGGGACCTGTAACTACACCTGTAGGTTCGGGATTCCGTAGTGTCAATGTAGCGCTCCGTAAAGAGCTGGAACTCTATGTCTGTCTACGCCCCTGTAAGACTTATACCGGTGTTCCGTCCCATTATCAGAATGTTGACCTTATTATAGTCAGAGAGAATCTGGAAGACCTCTATGTCGGCATCGAATTCGAACGTGGTACGCCTGAAGCGGCAGGACTGATTAAATATGTCGCCGATGTTAGACGCGGCATCATCCGTCCCGATTCCGGTATCAGTATTAAACCGATTTCCGAGTTTCGCAGTAAGCGTATCGTCAAGTTTGCTTTTGAATATGCCCGGACTTATAACCGGAAGAAAGTCACAGCTGTCCATAAGGCGAATATTATGAAGTTTTCCGATGGGTTATTCCTTGCCTGTGCCCGTGAGGTTGCCAGAGGATATTCCGATATCGAGTTTGAAGATAGAATCGTGGACAATATAAGTATGCAATTGGTGCAAAAACCGCATCAGTTCGATGTTATTGTCGCTCCGAATTTATATGGAGATATATTATCCGACCTCTGTGCAGGTTTGATAGGTGGTTTGGGTGTGGCTCCGGGTGCTAATCTCAGTGATGAGATGGCTGTCTTCGAGCCGACTCACGGTAGCGCGCCGAAATATGCAGGAATGAATAAGGTCAATCCGATGGCGATGATGCTTTCCGGTGTCTTGATGCTCCGTTACCTTGGTGAAAAGGAGAACGCAGACCATCTGGAAAGAGCGATTGCCGGAGTAGTCGCCGAGGGCAAAAATGTAACTTACGACCTCAAATCAAATGCCTCCGATAAAGCGGTCGGTACCTCTCAGGTCACCGATGCTGTGATACGTAAACTCGAAAGAGTTTAATATTTAACACTGTTGTAACATCAGTCTGTTATATTATAGATAGAGGTATTTTTAGTCCGATCGGAGGGAATGATGGGTAAAATCTATATCATCGATGTAACCAACCGGGACGGCGTTCAGACTGCCAAACTCGGCTTATCCAAACTGGAAAAGACGATGATTAATCTCTATCTGAATGAAATGGGAGTGTTTCAATCGGAATTTGGTTTCCCTACTACCCATCATGAGACGCACTATCTTCGTGCCAATCTCAAATTAGCACATAAAGGTGTTTTGAAACCTATCCATTTGTCAGGCTGGATTAGAGCCCTTACTGAAGATGTGGAACTTACCTTCAAACTTGTGCCTGAAATCAAGCATCTTAATCTTTCAACTTCAACCTCGAACCAGATGATTGAAGGGAAATATCAGGGCAGAAAGACCAAGAAAGACGTTTTGAAGATGATGGCGGATTCAGTCGATGCCGCTCGTTCTCTTGGTGCCGAAAGTATCGGAGTAAATGCCGAAGATGCTTCGCGTACCGACCTGCATTTTCTGACCGAGTTTGGACTGGTAGCGAAAGAACATGGTGCCGACCGCTTGCGATATTGTGATACGCTCGGCTATGACAACCCCTTTACTATTTATGAGACGATAAAAGCATTAGCTGAGAATGTTGACTTACCTATCGAACTCCATTGTCATGGCGATTTGGGAATGGCGGTTGCCAACTCTATTGCCGGTGCTCGGGGGGCGATTGACGGGGGGCAGGATGCCTATATCAATACTACTGTAAATGGAATCGGCGAAAGAGCCGGTAATGCCGACCTTGTGGCAGTTCTTTTGGCAATCACAAAATCGAAAGATTTCGCTCATAAATATCAACTTGGCAATGGGATCAACTTATTGAAGTCGTGGAAGGTTGCGAACTTCGCCAGTTATGCGTTTCGTGTCCCCATTCCTATTAATCAGCCCGGCGTTGGTTCTAATGCCTTCGCTCACGCTTCGGGTATTCATGCCGATGGTGTTTTGAAAGATCCAGCCAACTATGAATTGTACGGTTATGGTGAGCTTGGTAGAGGACAACCGGAGACTGTCGAAACAGGGCGTGAGATATGTAGCGGACAATATGGCGGGATTTCCGGGTTCAGACACATTATGGATAAATTTTCCGGCGATGTGGCTCTGAGTTTCAAAACTCCTGAAGAAGCTAATAGAGTTCTCGAATTGGTAAGATATGCTAATGTGGCGGCACAAAAACCGCTGGTAGAGGATGAACTCCTCTTCATCGCCAAATATCCTGAAATTGCCAAGGAATTGCTGACGATGACACCGCTTACCTGATAGTCTGAAGAAGTCATTTTTAAGGGGGAGGAGGGTTTATATTCCCCTCCCTTTTTATCTTCCCTCGATTTGACGATTTGTGTCGGGCGAAGTAGAATTTAGGCGTAACTTTATGAAAGAAGAATCTAAAACTAAAGAACAACTGATAAAAGAACTCGGTGAACTCCGTCAGCGTGTTACCGCACTGGAAGCTTCGAAAAGCCAGATGAGGCGTGATGAGGAAATTGTCCGAATTTTCAGAACCAGCACACCTATCGGACTTTTTATTGTGCAGGACGGTAAATTCAAGTTTGTTAATGAATATTTCCGTAGTGTTACTGCCGGTAGCCCGAATGAACTCATTAATACCGACTCTATGAATTTGGTTCATCCGGACGATAGGGAAACAGTGCGGGAGAATGCTATCAAGATGCTTAAGGGTGAGGGTTACTCACCGTATAAATATCGTATTCTCAGCAAAGACGGCAAGATAAGATGGCTTCTGGAAGGCGTGGTTTCTATCCGTTATCAGGGCAAACGTGCCGTTCTGGGGCATTCGATGGATGTCACGGAACGTGAGTTGGCACAGGCGAAACTGGAAGAAG
The DNA here is from genome assembly GCA_903916765.1 of uncultured Dehalococcoidia bacterium. GTDB lineage: Bacteria > Chloroflexota > Dehalococcoidia > Dehalococcoidales > Fen-1064 > Fen-1064. The sequence continues at coordinate 24,136 of CAIWXV010000014.1, forward strand.
CCTATGAGAAAGAGCATAGACTGCGCCACGAATTGGAAGCCGAAGTCCAGAGAAGGGTCGAATTTACCCGTGCCTTGGTACACGAGTTGAAAACCCCGTTGACACCCATTATGTCTTCCAGTGACCTGCTTGTTAGCGGTATCAGGGAAGAGCCTTGGTTGAGTGTTGCTCAAAATATCCAGCGCGGTGCTATTAATCTGAACAGGAGAATCGGCGAGCTCCTTGACCTTGCCAGAGGCGAAATCGGTATGTTGCGCCTCAATCCGAAGCATGTTGATGTGTCTCAGTTACTGAGTCAGGTCGGCAATGAAATGTCGGTGGTGGCTTCCAGTAACGGGCTATCTTTGAAGGTTGAGTTATCTCCGTCTTTGCCGATGGTTTGGGCGGATGAAGACCGTCTGAGGCAGATAGTACAGAATCTATTGATTAATGCTACAAAATTTACTCCTGAGGGAGGTACGATTTTTCTAAGAGCCCGAACAGAAAATAATGCTTTCGTTGTAGAAGTTAAGGATACTGGGCGCGGAATACCGACAGAAGAACAGAGAAGATTATTCCAGCCTTATTACCGGCAGTTGAGTGATCGTGAGCATCTTAGCGGATTAGGGTTGGGATTAGCATTGTGTAAGAATCTGGTGCAATTGCACGGCGGTAAGATATGGGTACAAAGCCAGGAGGGTAAAGGGGCTACCTTTGCCTTTTCCATCCCGATATCCCCACTCGGTCATCAGGCGGGCATCACTACTTAGGAGATAGATTATGAAAGTTCTGGTTATCGAAGACGATAAAGAAATTGTGGATGCGATATCGCTGGCTTTCCAGATTCGTTGGCCCGAAGCAAAGGTAATTTCCACACGACTCGGACAGAAAGGTGTGGAGTTTGTGGAAACTGAGCAACCGGATATTGTCATTCTCGATTTGGGGTTACCTGATATCACCGGCTTCGAAGTGTTACGTCAGATAAGGCGTTTTTCTGCTGTTCCTACGATTATTCTTACTGTCAGAACCGAAGAAGCTGATGTTGTTAAAGGATTGGAGTGGGGAGCGGATGATTATATCACTAAGCCTTTCCGTCAGCTGGAACTGCTCGCTCGTGTTCGTTCCATGATTCGTCGACACACTCCGTTGGAAGAGAGTAATCTCACTTTCGGTCACTTGCAACTCAATACGGATACCGGACAATTGTATATGAATGATAAAGAGATTGCATTGACCGTTACAGAGAATCATATTCTCGGTTATCTGATGAAAAATGCCGGACGTGTCGTTACCCATTCCAATTTGGCTGAAGCAGTTTGGGGCGATGATTACCCCGGTGCTACGGATAGTTTGAAAGTTCATATCCGCCGTCTGCGTGAGAAGATAGAGCAGGACCCGGGGAAACCCCGTATTATTCTTACCAAGACGGGAGTCGGTTATTTTCTAGCTAAACCCGAATAGTCCTTTATTCCCGTTAGCTTTGCTTTGACCTCAATCCCTTGAGGTTTTCGCTATTGTAACCTATTTATTACCCCTGCTTAACTCTTTCGTTACTTATGCCCCTAGGTCTTAATGTCATTGTTACTTGACAGTTGTAAGCTTGTAATTGTAAGCGAAAAGGTACTTCCTTAGACGACCGTAATAAGCGGTTCACTACGAAAGAATTTAACCACAGAGATGGGAAGGAGGGGGGTAGAATGAACAATTTTACAAAATCGGTAAAGATACTGAACACGGCTCTTAATTTGATTTTGGGTTGCAAGTTTACTACACCTGTTGAAAAGACACTGGAAGATTATCCGGTTACCAAATATATTATCTAATATACTTTAACCTTTTCATCCGTGGGGTTAGCAATAACCCCACGGGTATTCTCCTCGGATTCGTCATCGAATAGCACTCATTACAGTTTCTCAGTTATCTTGTACATATTCTCGTAAGCACTACGAAAATCAGGATCGGTCTTTTCCAATCTCTCCCTCAGTAGATTCATCCTTTTGGCAAAACCCTGCTTATCTTTTTTCCTCACCATATCAGCCCAGATTTCAGTATTAGTGTGGAAAAGTATTTCGATATTATTGATATTGGGGAAGTTTATTTGCAGTGAAGCATAAAGTTGCGGGTCTTCCGAAATAACGCTTTCTATCAGGGTATATAGCACTTTGAAGGTAGTGCCTCCGATTTTTTTCATCTCCTGGAATTTGTTGAAGCTGAGCAGAGTGTCAGCAGAGACGATGGCAATGAAATGTGTCAGCCCCAGCACTATCGTCATCATTTCGTCGTGTTCTTGCGGAGTCATAATAGAAACATTGGCATTTCTGGTGTCAAGCAGTTTTTTAATCTTATCGGCTAAAGCAGACTCATATTTATTGGTGGGAGTGAGTATAATGTTCTGTTTTGCCACATCTTTAGCACCAGGCCCGAATACCGGATGTGTTCCCAGTACCATACCTTCTGTGATGTAACGGTGCATTATTTCGACGGGTCGTGATTTCAACGATGTGACATCTATGATAATCTGTTGTTTATTGGTGTGAGGCGCAATTTCTTTAACTACCGATTCGAAATTATCGAGAGGCACCGATATGATGATAACATCTGATTGTTTGACGGCGTCGATATTTGTGGCAATTGGCACTCCCAGTTCTTTCCCTGCGGAGAGTAATTTCTCATGGTTACGGCCGGTAATAACTACCTGCATCCCTTCTTTCAATAGGTAGCGTGCAAACCAACGCCCCATGTTACCTGAACCACCGATTATGGCTATCTTCATCCGCTCACCTCGTAAATTTCAATTACATTGCTTTAGGATAAGAGCCGAGAACTTTCAGGAATAAGGTATGCTTTTCCAGTCTATCCAGCGTATCTTTTACAATCTTGTCCTGATGATGTCCTTCGAAATCAAGGTAAAAGTTGTATTCCCATGCTTTTTGGCGGGTAGGGCGTGACTCGATTTTGGTCAGATTTATTTTACTATCGGAAAATTCTTTGAGTGCTCCATAAAGTGCCCCCGGTTTATGTTTTACGGAAAAAACGATGGAGGTCTTATCTTTACCCGTCGGCGGTGAATCATTCTTTGCAAGGATGAAGAAGCGCGTAAAATTATTCGGGTTATCTTCGATTTCACGGGCGAGAATCTTCATCCCGTAAATTTCTGCTGCACGGGCAGAGGCAACAGCCGCACCGTCGAGGATACCTTTCTCTTTAATAAGTTTGACACTACCGGCAGTGTCGTAGGTTGGAATCAGCTCGCAATTTAGGTGTCTTAGAAATGTCTGACATTGCCCCAGCGCTTGAGGATGAGAATATATCTTTTTGATGGTATCGAGATTTGCCTCGTGATTAGCAATCAGGCAGTGGACGATTCTCAGTTCCAATTCTCCGCAGACCTTGAGACTTGATTTCAATAGCAAATCATAGACACGACTGATACTTCCTTCCAGTGAATTTTCAATCGGTACGATGCCGTAGGATACCTCGTCTTGTTCAACGATTTTGAAGACGTCATCGAAGTTTTCACAGGGTTTGGCATGGGCAGCATTGCCGAAATGTTGAAAAGCCGCCTCTTCACTGTATGCTCCAATCTCACCCTGGAATGCTACCACTGTTCCCTGTACACTTTTGGAAGATTTAATAATTTGCTGGTAAATACTTTCGATTTCCTTCTCTTCCAGATTTAAGGTGCGGGCGATCTCTCTGATGTGAGCAAGCACCTTTGCCTCGCGGCTGGGGTCATCAATCGGTTTTCCCTGTTTCTGTTTTTCCTTGCCGATTTCTTGTGACTGTCTTATCCTTTCGGCAATAAGCCTCACAATTTGCTCATCGGTTCCATCGATTTTATTTCTCAGTTCTTCCAGACTCATTTGATTACCTCCGGGATAAGTCTTGCTCTCAAAGCAAAGTCGCATAGAGTGATTGCCATCATTGCCGAAACGACAGGTATCGCTCTGGGAACGATACAAACATCATGCCTGCCCTTAATTTCCAGTTCAGCATTTTTCATGGTATCGATATTAACGGTCGATTGTTTTTGACTGATGGATGGCGTTGGCTTTACAGCGACTCTGACGACGATAGGCATACCGTTACTGATACCGCCCAGAATACCGCCGGCATTATTGGTGGTGGTTAAAATCTTGCTGCGTTTGATAGTAAAGGGGGTCGTTGTTTTCCGAGCCTTTTTTATTGGCTGCGGCAAAGCCGGTGCCGAATTCAACTCCTTTGACTGCCGGGATAGCAAATAGCGCCTTTGCCAATTCTCCTTCCATTGTATCGCAGACAGGTTCGCCCAATCCGGCCGGAATATTCAGGGCGATGCCCTCGATAATACCACCGAGGCTATCCCCTTCTTTTCGTGCCTGCTCGATAGCTTTCAACATTTTTTCTGTGGCTTTGGGGTCGGCACATCTGAGAGGATTTTGCTCGATAGCGTTTTTGATTTCGTCCATGTTTTTTGTATGTGCTTTGATACCGCCGATTTCTAAAGTATGGGCAATAATCTCGACTCCGAGCATATCGAGTATTTTTTGGGCGATTGCACCTGCCATTACGTAGCCAGTTGTGATTCTACCCGAAAATCTGCCGCCACCTCGAAAATCGTTAAATCCGCCGTACTTCATAAATGCCGTGTAGTCGGCATGTCCCGGGCGGAGTAGGACTCTGGCTTTCTCATAAGCATCGGAGTCGCTATCCTGATTCCAGACGAGAAGGCAGATAGGGGCGCCGGTGGTATGCTTGTCGTAGATACCTGACAAAATGTCCACCTTATCCTCTTCGGCTCTTTTGGTGGATGCTGCTCCTGTCCCCGGTTTTCTTTTATTTAATTCGGTTTGAATATCTTTCTCACTAATCGGCAAACCTGCCGGACAGCCGTCAATGACAACGCCGACACATTTGCCGTGACTTTCTCCGAAACTGGTGGCGGTGAATATTTTACCCAAACTATTACTCATTTAACTTCACTCTCCCTCCCAGTTTTTTGAATACTTCCCAGAACTCCGGATAGGTTTTAGTGACACATTCCGCTTGCTCGATAACCGTTTCTCCGGCTACTGAACCCAGTAGGCTGAATGCCATCGCAATACGGTGGTCGTTATGGCTGGTAATCTGTGTCCCTTTCGGCTTTTTACCGGTAATTGCCAGTAAATTTGATTCCTCAGTAACGGGGATCCCCATTTTTTCTAATCCGGCTCTGAGGGAAGTGACCCTATCCGATTCTTTAATTCTTGCCCGTTCGATGCCAGTAAATTCACTTGTACCCTCGGCTACCGCTGCTAGCACTGCCACTGTCGGTAGCAGGTCGATGCAGTCATTCAAGTCTGCTTTAATTGCCTTCAGTTTCGACTGCCTGACGATGATGGAATTACTGCCTACGGTAACAACTGCCCCCATTTCTTGCAGGAAACGGATTATCATCCGGTCGCCTTGAAGACTTTCGGTATCGAGATTATTGACTTCAACCTCGCCTGACAGTGCCCCCAATGCCAGCAGGTAGGAAGCTGAGGACCAATCGCCTTCCACTCTGAATTTTGTCGGCTTATATCTCTGGGGCAATATCTCGAATTCATCGAGATTATCGTTGAAAGCCACTGTGATGCCGAACCATTGCATTGTATCCAGAGTCATTATGACGTAAGGTCGTGACTCCAGCGGAGAAGTCAATTTGATAACCATACCGTTTTCGGCAAATGGAGCGACTTGCAGTAATGCCGAAACAAATTGGGAACTGATATTACCTGGCAAACTTGTAGTGCCGCCGTTCAGTTTACCACCGTTTACGGTTACGGGTGGCAATTCGTTATTACTCGAACAGTCGATACCCAGTTGTCGCAGAGCATCCAGTAATGTTTTTACGGGTCTTCGTGACAGGGACGGTCCGGCAGTAAGATGACTGGTTCCTGGAATGATGGAGCAGATGGCAGTCATAAAACGCAAAGTGGCGGCAGAGTCGCCACAAAATAGGTCTTCCTTGGTTGCGTGGAAGTTTCCGCCATCGACTAACCAGTTATTTTTCTGCTGTCGGATGCTAATGCCTATCTTTTTCAGTACGTTAGTAGCGGCAATAGTATCATCGGAAGCTAGCGGGAAGGCAATTGTGCTCTTACCGCTTGCAAGTGCCCCGCATATCAAACCGCGGATGGTGTAACTCTTGGACGATGGTGCGGTTACTTTACCGGCGATTTCACTTTTGGAAATCGAAGCCTTCATATGATTTCAACCTGTCGATTATTTCATTGGCAACTGCGTTAATATCCAATTTCGAGGTATCAATAGTAATATCTGCGCTTCTTCCATAAAAAGGTTTTCTGAATTTCATCAATTCTTTTATGTGCTTCGACGGGTCATCGACATCGAGGAGAGGACGACTACCTTGCTTATGGGAAATCCGTTTCAAAATTGTTGCCGGTGAGGCAGTGAGATTGACAATGACACTGTTCTCTCTCAAACGGTCGATGTTGATGGTGTTTAAGACGACTCCGCCGCCGCAGACAATGACTTTCCTCTTCTCTCTTGCGGCATTTTTAACTGCCTCGATTTCAAGTTCGCGGAAGGCAATCTCTCCGTTATCGCGGAAAATGTCTGCAATAGGCTTTCCTGCTTTCCGTTCGATAATCGAGTCTATCTCGACCACCCGGCGGTTCAGTTTTTTTGCCAGCATCTGCCCGACGGTTGTTTTGCCCGTGCCCATAAAGCCAATCAGAGCGACATTACTTTTCATTTTTCTGTAATAACCTCATTGCCGATTGACGCATCAGGTCGACGGGAGGTTTTTGTCCGGTCCATTTTTCAAAAGAAAGCGCACCTTGACAGACCAGCATTTCCAGACCGTCGATGGTTCTGGCACCTGCCGTTTTTGCTTCTTGCAGGAGTCTGGTCGGGAAGGGGTTGTAAATAATATCGAAGACAACCATATTCGAACAAAGAAACTCTGCATCTACCGGTGTCTCGTGGCTGTTCGGGCTCATTCCGACGCTGGTGGCATTAACCAGAATATCGGTATTTGCTAGTACCTGCTCTAAGTTCTTTTTGTTCAATTCATCGGCTCGGACATTGATGGTGTAGTTTTGTTTGATGCGATTTGCAATATCTTGTGCCCATTCCAATTCCAGTTTGCGATTAAGTATGACCAGACTGACGCCTTGTTCTGCCAGAATAAAGCAGATGGCTTTTGCAGCTCCGCCTGCTCCTAGTACCAATATCTTCTTTCCAATGGGGTTAATGTCTTTCTCCAGTAAAGCTTGTATAAATCCATATGCATCCGTATTGTAACCAGTCAGGATGCCTTCGTCATTGACGATAGTATTTGCAGCGCCGATTTTCTCTGCCAGAGGGTCAATCTTGTCCAGCAATTGCATTACAGCTACCTTATGAGGGATAGTCACGTTAAGCCCTCTGATATTCAGTGCTCGGGCTCCTGCGATAGCTTGTTTTAGTTCTTCGTTCTTTACCTTGAAGGGCAAGTAAACATAGTCCAACCCCAGCGTTTTGAAGGCTGTGTTGTGCATTACGGGCGACATCGTGTGTTCGATAGGGTCGCCGATAATGCCGCAGATTTTTGTCTTGCCGGATATTACCTTATCTTTCATACCGTCAGCATCTCATAAAATTTGAGCATTTCGGTTACCGGTAACTGTCCCGGTGCGGATTCCTTACCTTTCTGCACGGCGCCGTAGGTAAAATCAGCTCCAAACATCGGAGCCATGACACGGCTCATTAATCCCTGTTGCCCCATCGCAAAGGCAATCATTCTTGTCTTAGGAAACTCGGTAATAAGTTTCAGGATGGTGAGATTATCTTCGAATTCTTTGGCGGTAGTCACTATCTTACAGATGTCTGCCCCGGCTTTTAATTCGCTTTGAACAATTTGCCTCAGAGTATCCAGAGGAGGAGTTTTTTGAAAATCGTGGAAGGATAACAGGCATAATGCCCTTTTCCTAACAAACTGGATAATATTGCCGACATTCTTAGCACTGTATTCGATATCGACAATTTGTGCTCCTAGTTCTATTGCCTGAAGTAACCTCTCGATTCTTCTTGCTTCATTACCATCCCATTTCCCGCCTTCTTCGACCATGCGATTGCAGGCAATCCATGGTTTTTTCAGTTGACGGGCAATTTCGGTCCAACCGTCACCGATGAGGTCGATTCTGACTTCGAACAAATCAACCAGGGGCTCGACTTCTTTCACGGCTTTAATGTCGGTATTGATGATACTGGCGCAAAGTTTTAATTTCTTCATTTCAATTCCACCAGAATCCTTTCTATCAGAGCAGGGCTTACATCATCGGTGATAAATACTTCACCGATTGACTTCGGCAGGATAAATCTTATCTTTCCTCTCTGGACTTTTTTATCGAATTGCATCGCCTGCATTATTTGTTCTATTTCTAATCGAGGTAACACAGTCATCAATCCGGCTTTTTTGAGTAGCTTCGCCAGTCTTATAACAGCTTTAGAATCGACAAGACTGAGTTCAGCAGCAATCTTTACTCCTGCCATCATTCCGATGCCGACTGCTTGACCGTGGGCAATCTCGAAATTGGAAACCGATTCGACTGCATGTCCGACAGTATGTCCGAAATTGAGGATATTCCTCAAACCCATATCCTTTTCATCGTTTTCTACAACTCCCGTCTTGATTCGGGCGGACTTGGTAACAATTGTTTCCAGCACATTATCATCTAACGACTTAACCGGGTCAAGGTTTTTTTCGAGGTAAGTGAAAAATTTCTCGTCCCTGATAACTGCATATTTGATAACTTCACTGAGTCCGTTAACAATCCCGGCAGACGGCAAAGTTTTCAGAGTGGCAATGTCTGAAATTACGGTTCTCGGTTGGTGGAAAGCTCCGATGTTATTCTTTAACTTACCGTGGTTCACAGCAACTTTTCCGCCGATACTGCTATCCACCTGTGCCAGTAGGGTGGTGGGTATTTGCACCAGTGGAATTCCTCTCATATAAGTGGCGGCAACAAATCCCGCCAGGTCACCGATAACACCACCGCCTAGTGCCAGAATGGGCGTTGTCCTTTCTGCTCCGAATTCCGTTAGCTGGTGATACAATTTACCTGCCGATTCCAGGGATTTGTACTCTTCGCCGTCGGGAACTGAGAGTATCGTTACCCAGAAACCCTCATTGATGAGGCTCTGTTTCAGGCTGGTACCATACAGTTTTTTGACAATAGGATTAGTTATGATAATTGCCTTATCATTAAATCCCATTTCTTTTAATATCTGCCCAGTTTGGCTAAGAGTGCCGGAACCGATGCGGATATCGTAACTGTTTTGTCCCAGATTGACCCTGATTGTTTTCACCAAGTATTAACTAGCCTCCGTTTTGTTTTATGCCAATCGCTTTATGTATGCCCTGACAAGCAGTGATGAGTTCCTTCAATTCGTCGGGTGTGATTTGTTGCTGGCTGTCTACCAGTGCCTCTACCGGATTATGATGCACTTCGACTATCAAGCCACAGGCACCGACAGCAACACTCGCACAGCTCAGGCTGAAAATCAGGTCTCGTCGCCCTGCCGCATGACTAGGGTCGACAATCACCGGTAGGTAGGTCTCTTTCTTTAGAACTGGCACTGCCGCCAGGTCAAGCGTGTACCTAGTATAACTTTTACCCTTACCCAATGGCAAGATACCCCGCTCGCAGAGAATGATATCTTTGTTTTCTTCTGCCACCATATACTCGGCGAAGGACAGGAATTCTTCAATACCAGCGCCGAAATGACGCTTGTAAAGTATCGGTTTGCCTGTTCGAGCAACTTTGACGAGCAGGTCCTGGTCGTACATATTTCTGGAGCCAATCTGAATGATGTCTACATATTTGGCTACCAGATCCACTTGCGATTCACCTCTGATTTCAGTAACGACAGGCAATTCGAATTTGTTGCCTGCTTCGCGGAACCACTCCAATGCTTCAGTTGCTTCCTCTTCTCCTGCAGAGCCCAGTCCCTGGAAGGAGTGAACGGAAGAGCGTGGCTTGAAGATGCCACCCCTTAGCATTTGAGCGCCGGCTTTCTTAACGCCTTCGGCAATTTTGAAAAGTTGCTTTTTACTTTCCACTGCGCATGGTCCGGCGATGAAAACCAGTTTATCCCCGCCGATTTCAACATCACCGACCTTGATGATTCTTCGCTCGCTTTCGCCTGTGAGTTTGGCATATTCACGACTGATTAGTTTATAAGGTGTCTCGACCATCCTTGCCTCCTTTACTCCCGGTAATATAGCAAAGTGGTCAAACGGTATTTTGCGCTCATCACCGATAAGTCCGATGATGGTGCGAAAAGCTCCTTGAGAGACATCGGCACGCAGTCCGTGGCTTTCTATTTCCTTGATAACTGCGGCAATCTGTTCTTTAGTGGCATCGCTCTTCATGATAATCATTGCTTTTCTCCTGTTTTGTAGTTTTGTTGAGCATATAAAAAGAAGAACCCTCTGCTTAAGAGGGCTCTTCTGATTTCTAACTTTGGAACTATCTGTTTCAGTCTATTTTTTTGCACAACGCCTCTCAAGCACTTTTCGTGCCCCAAAACGCGAAGTAGTAGTAATAATATCTCTGAGAGACGTTTAACATCAATATTGAATTTATCATAGGCGAATTATTTTGTCAAATGTAGCGCGCTCACGAAACACAAATAATTGCACTCACAGCCTCTGGTTGGTATAATTGTACAGTTAGCCTCTCGTTCCCGGGACGGGTGGGAGGTTTTGTTTCTGTAAGATGATTAGATGGATAATATCGAGAAAGACGAAAAACTGGACATGATGCGCCATTCGGCGGCGCATGTTATGGCGGAAGCCGTGCAATCGATGTTCCCCGATGCTAAATTTGGCATCGGCCCTACCATCGAATACGGTTTTTACTATGATTTCGACTTATCTCGTTCTCTTAGTCCCGAAGACTTGCCGCTCATCGAAGCCAAAATGAAGGAAATTGTGAAAAGTAATTCTCCTTTCCTGAAAGAGATGGTTTCCAAGGAGCAAGCACGTAAATTATTCGCCAATCAACCGTATAAACTGGAATTGATTGATGAACTACCCGAAGAGCAGGTAACTATTTATAAGCAGGGTAATTTCACCGATATGTGCCGTGGTCCTCATGTTAGGTATACCTCTGCGATAAAGGCTTTCAAACTGATCACGATTGCCGGCGCTTACTGGCGTGGCAGTGAAAAAAATCCGATGCTCCAGCGTATCTACGGTGTGGCTTTTAACACCCAGAAAGAGTTGGATGAATATCTCATCCGTCAAGAAGAAATAAAAAAGAGAGACCACCGGAAAATAGGCAAAGACCTTGATCTTTTCGTGTTTTCTGATTTAATTGGAAAGGGTCTTCCCATTTTCACGGAAAAAGGGTCAGTCATCAGGCGCGAGTTGGAGCGATTTGTCGTCGATGAGGAAATCAAAAGAGGCTATAAGCATGTCTATACGCCTGATCTGGCGAAGGTTGAGCTCTATAAGACGTCTGGCCACTATCCCTATTATAAGGATACAATGTACCCGGTGATGAAAGTAGACGAAGATGAGTTGATGCTTCGCCCTATGACTTGCCCTCACCACTACCAGTATTATGCCAGCAAACCAAGGTCATATAAAGAATTGCCTTTTAGAATCGCTGAGTTGGCAAAGCAGTTCCGCTACGAAAAGTCGGGAGAGCTTAGCGGACTTCTGCGTGTCCGAAGCTTCTGCTTGGCTGATGCACACATTATTTGCAAGTCAGAACAGGCGGTTGACGAGATAATGCAAGCACTCGACCTCATAGAATATGCAGCGAACGTTCTAGGTTTGAACGCCGGTAGGAGGTACCGTCTGTCCCTGGGTGACCGGAAAGATGAGAAGAAATACTACAAGGATGATGCGGCTTGGGATTTTGCCGAGAATGTCTTACGTCGGGTCCTGATACAGAGGAAAGCGAATTTCTTTGAAGCCGGAAATGAAGCGGCTTTTTACGGTCCCAAAATCGATATTCAGATGAAGAATTTCGCTGGTAAGGAAGACACCGCTTTTACCGTCCAGTATGACTTCGTGGGACCGAAACGCTTTAAATTGGCCTACATTGACAGCGACGGAAAAGAAAAGGAACCGATTGTTATTCATCGCTCTTCGATTGGTGCGATAGAAAGAACTATGGCTTTTCTCATCGAACATTATGCCGGTGCGTTTCCCGTCTGGTTGTCACCGGTTCAAGCAGCAATTATTCCAGTATCTGACCAACATCTGGGTTATGCCCGTAAATTAGAAGCCGAGCTGAAAGCTATTGGTGTCAGGGTAATGGTAGATGACCGGAATGAACGTATGAACCAGAAAATCCGCGAAGCTCAACTTCAAAAAATACCTTACATGCTGGTAGTCGGGGATAAAGAATCAGCGGATAACACGGTATCGGTGCGGTTACGTATCGGAGAACAACTTCCTGTTATGTCTTTTGAGGAGTTTAAGAAGAAAATCAAGCAGGTTATTAACGACCGTGTTAATGAATTGAAGCCGTAACTTGATTATTACGTATAGAATGTATTATATTGAGTTCTGGTAATATACATAAAGCTTAGAAGGGGGAACTACAGCACATAGTTAAGCCACTACGTATCAACAATCAGATAAGGGTTGCCGAAGTTCGTGTCGTCGGTGAGAAAGGCGAACAACTAGGAGTTATGTCCTTAATTAATGCTTTGGACGCTGCTAGGAAAGCCGGACTCGACTTGATCGAGGTAGCACCCACTGCCGTTCCGCCCGTTTGCCGGGTAACAGATTACGGCAAATATCGCTACGAACAAACAAAGAAAGAAAAGATTGCCAGGAAAAGCCAAAAGGTCTCCGAACTCAGGGAAATCCGGTTAAGACCTAAAATTGGTGAACATGATCTCGAGTTTAAAGTCCGGGCAATCAAGAAATTTCTACTAGACGGTGACAAGGTCAGAGTGACAGTGATGTTTCGGGGGCGTGAAATCAGTCACGCTGATTTAGGTTGGAAACTATTACAAAGAGTAATACAGATATTAGGAGAGGTGGCGGTACTGGAAAAGCAGGCGGTGATGGAAGGGCGGAGGATGTTTATTATTCTGGCGCCGGGCACTACCCAGAAATCAAAACCAAAGGAAACACAGGATGCCAAAACTAAAGACTCATAAGGGTGCAAAAGCGCGTTTCCATGTTACAGGAAGCGGTAAATTTCTACGGATGAAGGGCGGCTCGAGCCATCTGCGACGGAATAAGCCGGCGCGGGTCAAGCGTGAGTATAATGATAAATTGCCCATCAGCCCGGTGGATAAGAAGAAACTCAGCAGGCTGATGCCCTATGCGGGCAAATAGTAATTACAGCCTGATAAGTTATTGATAATTTTAGAAGTATCGGGAGTAGGGGCTACTCCCTGTAGTCAGGAGGGGTATTGTGCCACGCGTTAAGAGAGGGGTAACTACACATCAAAAGCATAAGAGTTTATTAGCTCTGACCAAGGGTCATAGAGCTACAAGACATGCTCTTGTCAAACGTGCTACAGAATCAATGATGAAATCCCTGAGTTATGCTTACGCACATCGTCGTGAGCGTAAGGGAGATATGCGTCGTCTTTGGATTACTCGTGTTAATGCCGCTAGTCGTTTACAGGGTATGACCTATGGTGAATTGATGGATGGCTTGAAAAAGTCGGGTGTGCGCATCAATCGCAAGGTATTAGCTGATATGGCAGTGACACAGCCGGAAGTTTTTGCTGAACTGGTGACTGTTGCCAAAAAACAATCTTAAAGACTCCACTACGTATTCAATATTATCATGTTACAGCGTCTTGACGAACTTAAGCAGAATGCCTTTCGTGAATTGGAAGTCATCAATGACCTTTCCAATTTAGAGTCTTGGCGTGTTCGTTATCTCGGTAGAAAAAGTGAACTGACCAATATTTTGCGCGGTTTGGCAGAGCTTTCTCTGGAAGAGCGTAAATCTGCCGGCGCTTTAGCCAATCATATCAAAAATGAGCTGGATTCACTTCTGAATCAAAAGACAGAATCTTTGAAAGCTGAGTTTCAGAAGCAGGTACTCCGTTCTGATGAATCCCTTGCCGCACGTGGTGATATTACCTTACCCGGCCGTCCCATTCCGATGGGTCGGTTGCATCCTATCACGGAAACCCTCCACGAAATTTGCGATATTTTTGTTTCGCTTGGTTTTCAGATTATGGAGAGTAATGATGCGGAACTCGACTATTATAATTTCGAGGCATTAAATATACCTGAGGAACATCCTGCCCGGGATGATATGTCCACTTTCTGGCTCGATTACGAAGATGAACGTGGTAAACGTCCTATGCTTTTACGTACTCATACTACCTCCGTCAGTGCCCGTTGTGTGGCGACAATGAAACCACCTATCAGAGTTATCGAACCCGGCAGGGTTTATCGCTATGAAGCTACCGATGCTACACATCTGACAATGTTCCATCAACTCGATGGATTGGCGGTAGATAAGGGTATCACAATGGCTGACCTTAAGGGCACTTTCTATGAGTTTGCCCGCCGTTTCTATGGTGATGGTCGAAGAGTGCGTTTCCGCCCCGATTATTTCCCATTCGTCGAACCGGGTGTGGAAGTAGCTGTGGAGTGTGCTCTTTGTAAGGGTAGCGGTTGTCGGCTCTGCGGTAATAGCGGCTGGATTGAGATCGGCGGTGCTGGTATGACTCATCCCAAAGTGCTTGAGCGTGGCGGTATCGACCCCAATGAATATACCAGTTTCGCTTTCGGTTTTGGTATCGACCGTATTCCGATGTTGCGCTACGGCATCAATGATATGAGATTGTTCTTTGGCTCTGACCTGAGATTTTTGAGGCAATTCTAAATGAAGGTCTCTTTTAACTGGTTAAAACAATATGTTGATGTCAAGCTATCGGCGGCGGAGATTGCCGGTCGTTTGACGATGGCGGGCATCGAAGTTAAATCCTCTCAGGTTATCGGTGCTGATTGGGCGGGTATTATTGTCGGACAAATAACTGCCGTAAATCCTCATCCTAATGCCGACCGCCTTACTCTGGTGACATTGGAATTGGGTGACAGGCAGGAAACTGTCGTTTGCGGTGCGCCTAATGTTGCCGTCGGGGCAAAAGTTGTCTATGCGCCGGTTGGTTCCAAATTGATTGACGGACATACCGGCGAATCTGCAATACTGAAACCTGCCAAAATACGCGGCGTTGCCTCTAACGGTATGGCTTGTTCTGAGAAAGAACTGGGGATTTCGGAGAGCCATGAAGGTATTTTGCTTTTGCCGTCGGATATTGCCATCGGAACGTCGCTAACGGAACTCCTCGGTGATGTCATCTTCTCTATTGAAGTTACACCGAATCGCCCAGATTGCCTTTCGATGATTGGGTTGGCAAGAGAGATTGCTGCACTGACCGGTGAGTCTCTGTATTTGCCGGAAGCTAAATATGCTGAATCGGGAACATCTATTAAAGACCATGTTACGGTTGAAATTGACGACCCGGATTTGTGTCCACGGTATTGCGCCAGTCTGATTACCGGTATCAAAATCGCCGAGTCTCCGGAATGGCTCAAAGAGCGTCTGGTTTCTTATGGGATGCGTCCCATCAATAACATCGTCGATATTACTAATTTTGTGATGCTGGAGTATGGACAACCGCTCCACTCTTTCGATTATGAGAAAATTGAAGGTAAGGGTATTATCGTACGTCGTGCTAAGAGCGGTGAGAAAATCACCAGTCTGGATGGGATTGAGCGTGCCTTATCACGTGATATGCTGGTGATTGCTGATAAAGAACGTGCCGTGGCAGTGGCAGGTATTATGGGTGGTGCTAACAGCGAAGTTTCGGAAAACACTTCCTCTATCCTGCTGGAATCTGCCAGTTTTAAGCCAGCCAGTATCCACCATACCGGACACGCTTTAGGAATGCCCAGCGAGGCTTGTGTGCGCTTCGAGCGGGGTATCAGCGTGGAGTTGACTATTCCTGCCCTGAAACGTGCCACACAGTTGATTGCAGAACTAGGTGGCGAGCATGTGGCAAAGGGTATTATCGATGTCTATCCCGGTAAATTGGAACGGAAGTCGATTAAACTATCTACCGCTGATGTGAAACGGGTAGTGGGGTTAGAATATAGTATCGAACAAATTACTTCTTCTTTAACAGCGGTCGGTTTCGAGTGTCAGGCAGACAAAGGGAGTTCGTCAGTGTCAGCGAAAGCTCCTTACTGGCGGACTGATATTAATATTCCTGTCGATGTTATTGAAGAGGTGGCACGTATCATCGGCTATGAGCAAATACCAACGACTTTACTCGCCCAACCGATTCCCAAACAGAATCCTTTCCTCATCACCGCCTTGAAGCGCCGTGTCAGAAACATAATGGTTGGTTACGGTTTTCAGGAACTGGTTTCTTTCTCGCTGACGAATCTGGAGATTCTCACCAAACTATCTCCCGGGTCACGAAAACCGGAATCTTTGCCTGTTCATATTGCTAATCCTGCATCTTCGGAACAGGAATATCTTCGCCCGACCTTGAGAGCCGATCTGCTTTCGGCACTTTCATCTAATAAGGCATATATCGAGGAAGGGCTCCGTCTCTTCGAGCTCGGTAAGGTTTATCTGGCTAAAGAGGGTAATCTACCAGATGAACCTGAGATGCTATGCGGCGTGTTGTACGGTCGCAGATTAGAGGGTTGGTGGCAAGGTGGAAGCGAATCAATGGACTTTTTTGATGCTAAAGGCATGGTAGAAGGTTTGCTTGAGCAAATCGGCATCACTGCAAAATTTGAAAAATCCGATGATGAAAGTCTGCATCCTGCTAACCAGTCAGTGGTTATAGCTGGTGGCAAACGGATTGTGTTAGTCGGCGAATTGCATCCCTCGGTCAGCGAGCATTTTGAAATTCCGTCGAGGGTCTATCTTTTTGAAATCGATTTGCCTTCACTCCTGCCTCTTATTAAGCAGAAGACTTACCATACTATTCCGAAATTCCCGGCGACCATTCGGGATATTGCACTGGTGGTTGATATCGGAGTGAATTATCAGCAGGTATTAGATATTATTAGAACGTTCTCACTGGTTACCGATGTAGCTCTCTTCGATGTCTATGCGGGTGAACAGGTTCCTGCAGGTAAGAAATCACTGGCTTATCGTCTCATCTTCCAGACTCCCGACCGTACTCTTACCGACCAGCAGGTGAATGGTGTCCAGCAAGCAATCCTCAAAAAGCTGAAATCCGAACTGGGTGCCAGTTTAAGAGGGTAATTTTCTCAAAACACAAAGTGCCTGATCTCTAATCAATCAGAGATCAGGCACTTATTTTTGCGTTGACTATTATTTTTCAGCGGCAGCTTTCTTGTTTAGTAATCCTAAACCAGCTAGAATCAAACCTACTCCGATGACCATATCGACAATGCCGTTCATCTGTGTGAATGCAATAGGCCCGATATTTGACTTAGCTAATCCCAGTGAGGTTCTCTGCTCGGAGAGATAGACATATGTAGTGCTTGGTGCTGCTTGTTTGGCTTGTCTTTACGGTTTCGTAGGTAGCATTTACCTGTGATATTGTCAGTGGTGCGAGTTCATCGGCAAGTGCTTGTCTCCCTGAGTTAGCTTGTACAAAGAAGATAATGCCTGAGACAAGGCTTGCCACTCCCATGATGGCGACAATCAACGCGATGCAACGATTCATTTGTTTCCCACTCCTTAAATTTATAGAATATATTGGGCTTTTGCCGTTTTATCCAGGTAATTTCATGTGAATACCTAGATATACTAGGTATAATAGGGTAAAATTCACCATTGTCCAGTATTAAAAAATTGAGAGTAGTACTTGCTTGTGGTTGTTGTATATTTCCATTGCGAGCAAAGCGAAGCAATCTCGCTTATGCGAAAGTCCGTTGTTACCAGAGA
>CAIWXV010000015.1 GCA_903916765.1 uncultured Dehalococcoidia bacterium
TGAAGATATACACTATCCGCCTCATCAATATAAGCCCGAGAGCCTTTTATTCTCTCTAATGGTATCAATCTTTCTTGTGGACTCGTCTGCTGCAAAGCAACTAAGGAAGACATCTCCGTAACTTCGGCAACCACGACATGGTTATTCTGCAGAGTATCCCAGGCGGCTCCGCGAGAATCTTTCCCTATGTATCCTATATTATACGTACCTCTATAGACCTTCTGAACTTCAGACAGAAATTGTGTCCCTTGAGTGGGGTTATTTACAAAAATTATTGTTACCTTTCCATCTTTTACATTCCTTTCTACGGCCGTAGGTAATGATGTCAATATCGAGGCTGTCTTTCCCACACTTCCCGGGAGGAATCCTAGAATACGATATCCTTTCTCTCTGGTAGAAAGTATCATTGCATTATCTAAATCTCTTGCTAATCTCGTCTGTTCTGGGGATAGCCCATTGGCAAAATTTGATTTTATACTAACGAAGTTGGCTCTTGCTTCTGTTGATGCATCTCCACCTTCACCTGCTTCTATGCGCTGAAAGATTCCGGCATTTAACCTCTGCATGTCGGCGGATTTCGCTAAGGCGGTATATCCGGCTTTCTCAGCAGCGTTCACCACAAAGCCAAAGTCAGCCTTGGCTTTTGTAAAATTTCCTGATCTCATTGCCTCATTGGCCCTGGCGTTTAATCTCTGGATACCGATGTGTTTCACTAAGGCAGTATCTCCAGCGTCATGAGCCAGTGCAATCGCCTCCCTATATTTACCTTGCTCAGCCAAATTTGAGGCGAATCTCCTATTGGCAAGATTGAGCAAATTTGAATTGCCTTGCTCTGCAGCTCCTAATCTAGCTCTATCAAAAGCAGCACTAGCTTCTCTGGCTTTGCCCAAGTATTCATGAAGAACGCCAAGGTTATAATTTGCATCAGCTCTGTAAGGACTCTCTGAAAGGGCAAGATCGGTCAACTGCGTTATGGCTTCGGATGTCTTGCCTTGACTTGCAAGAATTTCAGCGATGCGGATTTTTGCCTCAGCTCTGTAAGGACTCCCAGCGCTCTCGGAAAGGGCAAGATCGGTCAACTGCGTTATCGCTTCGCTTGTCTTACCTTGGGCGGCAAGATTTGCTGCTGATCTCACGCTGGCAGCATTGAGTGAATCTGAATTTCCTAGCTCTGCAGCTGCGAATTTGGCTCTATCAAAAGCATTCTGGGCATCTCTGAACCTACCTTGGCTTTCAAGAATTCCAGCGAGGCGGATATTTGCCTCAGCTCTATAAGAACTCCCGGCGCTCTCGGAAAGGGCAGTCTCGGTCAAATGCGTTATCGCTTCGCTTGTCTTGCCTTGGGCGTCAAGAACTGAGCCGAATCCAATATTGGCAAGATGAAGCAGATCTGAATTACCCTGCTCTGCAGCTCCTAATCTGGCTCTATCAAAAGCGGCTAGGGCCTCTCTGGTTCTACCTAAGTCGCCTTGAAGACCACCTAGGCGAATATTTGCTACAACTCTGAGAGGACTATCGGAGACGGCGGTCTCGGTAAAATGCGTTATCGCTTCGCTTGTCTTGCCTTGGGCGGCAAGATTTGAGGCTAATTCAAAATTGGCAGCTTGGGCTGTTTCTAAGTCACCCCTGTTTGTGGCATCATATCGGACTTTATCAAACTCCCTATTGGATGCTACATAGTCGCCCATCTCTCTATATTTATAACCTAACTCAAGGTTCTTATTAATTACTGGTTTATATTTTGGAGTGTAGGACGGGATCATAAAGAAAGGAAGCCACTTGGCGTAAGACTTTACTCCGTCGGGAATATAGCCATGTTTGAAATAAATGCCACTACCCTCCTCCGTTTCTGTAAACCGTACATTCCCCTGTGTCTTGGTATATCTTGTGGCAAAATTATCTAAAACATCGACTCCCGATTCAATGAAAGTAACCACCAGAGGCATAAATAAAACAGTGGAGTCTACCCACCTTGCCGCACTTACTGCTTTTTGAAAGTTCGTCTTTGGTTCTTGCGTTGTTTTAAAGTACCTCTCGGAGGACTCCTTAAAACTTTTTCCCTTATCCAGTATCTTCGATACCACCCATCTGAGGCCAACTAGCGGCCTTTCCAATATTGCACCCTGATTAAACACAGTGGGAGTGGGCGGCTCTTCTGCTAGTTTCCCTGACTTAAGCTGGAAGAGGTTAATCATCACGCTCATCCAGAGGCCAGAACGCGGACCGTTTATCGCGCTTGCCATATAATCATCAATTTTCAAGGTGCGGAACATTACTTTAGAATTATCCGGATCTGAGGAACTGTAACCTGCGTTCCTTACCCAGGTTGCCGGGTTCCAGCTAATCTTAGCTATTGCTGACTGCGTCTCCAAATCATTATTAGTCTTGCCCTTATAATAACCCCACTTTACCTTAATTGTTTCGAATAGTCCACCCCCAGCAGTAAATGCCGGGGAGACCGCAATCCATTTTTTCGCGCCTGACCATGCGTCTGCGTAGAGTTGTGAGCTCGCGATTTGAGAAGACTTACCAACTTTTACGTATGCTGTGTCGTAATTTCTTAATTGTGCTAAGATATCTTTCCCCTGCAGACTTAAAAATACGGCGCTGGTGCCTCCTAATGCGAAAGAAAACGCGCTATCGATAAGCGCTCTTCTGTTGTTCATTTGTCCCGGATTATTATAATCACCTTTTATAAAATTGATTCCGGTTGTAGCGGTAACTAATACGGTGCCGCCGTAGAGGAATTGCCCTGCCCTTACCCCCAAAACCTGGCTTACTGGCAACTCTGTGACAAATTTACCGCCATCTACCAACTTAGTCACCCTGCCAGAGCCGACCTCTACGTTTCTGGCTAAAACTCCTCTTCCTAAAAATCTCAACCCTTTTTCGCCTACTGCTCGAGGAGTATACCCCCAGCCCAAGCCAAAACCAATCACTGCGCCCCGGGCATAATTCCAAGGGTTAGTATAATTTGCCCATAATCGCTGACCAAAGCCATTCTTACCCGAACTGGCGGGAGTTTCTGCCCCTAGAATAGTAGCGGCAAAAGGATAAGTAACAGTAACGCCAGCCGTATAAGTAACTAGATTAGTGATCAGCCTGTGTCTTTCCGCCGTCGCAATTAACTGTTGCATTCTCATTGAGCTAGAGATTAATTTAGTTTCAGATAGCACGCTAGCACCCAATTGGGCGCCGCCTAGTAAACCGCCAAATACAGCGCCGAACTTGAGCCCATCAGTGTAATGTTTAGCCATCCTGTCAAAAGTAGCGGGTTGTTGAGATATGATGGCATCGGCAGCCATACCGGTCAAAAGATAAACCTTTCCCGCTAAAAGAGTCTGAGAGGCAAATGTAGTCGTAAGTGTCAATAAACGTATGTATTTTGTTGTATTATATATTCCCGGCAACGCAGAAATCGACGGCGCAAGCCCAGACAATGCACCAGTTCCTAAAGCAAAAACATTAGCTTTCCAGTCGTTATTATATGCACCGGTCGCCTGCATATTGGATAATTGCATGACCGTAAAATTTATGCACATATTATTAAACATGTTTGTTGCTGCTGTCGACCAGAAACCCTGTGATGTCTGTGCTGCCGCAGGGCCCAAAAGTCCTTGGCTCAAGCCGGATGGCCCTATCAGCCAGGCTTGACGAAAAGCAGAAAACAGAGTCCCTGAAGCTAAGGCTAGAAGCGGAACCTTAAGCATTTCTAAGTTATTGGGGTTGGCAGGATCACTAAAACCAAAAGCCCTTCCTACACCATTATTAGCTATCCCGGAGTAAGGATTATGTATCTGGTAATCCATCCAAATCATTTGTGCACCGGGGAGTGCGGTATATTGAAGCGCAGTAAGAAATGCCGGGTTCTTAGTAACAGCAAATAAGGTAACTGGGAGCACAATCGCTGCAGTGCCAGCTATAGTCCGCCACCTGTCAGTAAAGAAATCCGGTACTGAATTAGTAACCCAATACCCCGGATCAAAACCGCGGCTTGGGGCTTTGGGTATATAATCGAAGTGTGAAGAAGGCATGTTAAAGTTTGTTTTGGGGTTATGCAAGGGAGAAGGGGAGTGATTTTTTCTCGTGGCAGTGGCAGCCTTAAGGGCGGCGGAATCTCCATAAACTGCCTTAAAAGAAGTTTTTTCTCTGATTAGAGGATAGACTGGCATAGCCGCTGACGCAGTATACTCCCATCTTTTCCATTTGTCGTTAGCTGAACCCTTGACGCTCGCCGCTTCTGACTCAGGAATCGCCATTACGGCAACATTCTGGGCCGGCTGATTAATTAAACAATATCCGCTAAATTGTTCGAGGAATTTCTCGCGCGGCAGGAAACTGATTTCTTTTTCATCGCTCTTTTCGTAAAAATATACCTTCTCTGCATCAATCTTGGTGACAAAGACAAAGTGATCAAAATTCAAGTGGGCAATAAAAGGCACCAGCTGCCTAAAGGAATCATTGATTTCTGGCGGAGATGAAAACTTTACCAATGCGGTCTTAAGGCCGAGTGAATTCGCTACTTTATTCAGCGCAAAAAGAGAGGTCTTTAACGGACCGCTAAATTCCTGGATATTGCCGCTGAGCAAATCTACCATAATCACTCGTAGGGATAATTCTTCTAATGTGAGATCTATCTGTTTTGATTTCAGTAGCTTGTGTAACGCATAGACTCCGCAATAATTATCCAATTGTGCCTGCGGGTCCTTAAACCATGCGCAGATCTTTTTAATCTGAGATTTGGTCAGATAAAGGCTCTCTTTGCCTTCACTGACGGACAACTCTCTATTGGTGATAAGTTTGCCGCGGGGTAAGTTATCTACAAAGCTCAGGCCTTGTTTAAAAAAGCTGATTAAGTCATTAGCCGGTGGCGGGTTTTGCGAAATTTCCTGTGCGGATTTACCAAAGGAACTGAAGAACTCTAATAAAGTAATGATTCCGCTTAAGCCGACCCTTATTCCGGTTTTGCAGATAAAAGATAATTTACCTAAATAAGAATTTGCTGCGGAAGGAGAATCTATAGCGGATGTTTCGCTTGAAGAAGAGTCCGGCAGATTGATCGGCTGGGTATCCACCACTAAATTCGGGGCAATCTCCACCCTCTGCAGTGGTTTATCAGCCAGGTGATCCAGCGAACGGCGGGCATTCTCTGCCACAAAATTCGCCATATACCCGGCCTGGCCGGTTCCAAGGTAAAAACGCGGCGCCCATAGGACACTGGGGTCATAACCCATTGCCCAAGCAGCCTGTTCAGGGACAAAAACAGCCACCACTAAGAAGGCAACCGCTCTTATCCAAGTCTTGAACCTTGGCTTCTCTACCTCTGTCTGTTTAACCTCTTCTTCCAAAGCCTGTTCGCGGCTTTCGGCAACCTGGCTTTCCCACTGTTACGTGGGCCCTAGGCTTTGCGCCCCCAGCGCTTTCTTCTGCTGGGTTTGCCTTTTCGCTGCCACCCCCTTTCACTATGGTTAACTCTCGCATCTTTAAAACTTCAACGCACCACCCATCCCGCCACGGGTAAATTGAATCAATATCGGCCCGGCTACAATAATCATAACTACCGGCAGAATAAAGACAAGCAATGGGAAGAGAAGCTTAATCGGCGCCTTCAAAGCCATCTCTTCTCCCCTTTGAAAACGGCGGATTCTAATCTCCTCTCCCTGCATCTTTAGGGCTTCCCCAATGGGCGTACCCATCCGGTCAGCCTGCAAAAGGGTACGCACGAAAGAAATCACCTCTGTGCTGTTGATGCGGCTGGCTAAATTCTTCAGTGCCTCACGACGGGAACTCCCCATTTGCAGCTCACGTTCCATCATTTTAAACTCATCTACAATCACGCAGGGGTGAAATTCCCGGGTGACGCGGTTCACCGCTACCATAAAATCCAACCCCGCCCCTACGCAGATATTTAAGAGGTCAATGATGTGGGGCAAATCCCTTAAAACGGCTGCCTGTCTTTTCCTTGTCTGCTTTTTCACCCAGATATCAGGATAAACATATCCGATTAATAAAGCTAAAATGATCAGAAGCGGTTGGCTCCTAAAGAAAATAAAAGCAAGAACCGGCAAAGTGACCATCAGCACAAGCTTCAAGGCTAATAGCTGGCCGGGATTGATCGGCCTACCGGCAACAACTAATTTTTTCTTTAAATTATCTAAAAAAGGAACGCTGCCTTTTCTTTCCATCAAGCGGTCGACCAAGAGGTCGGGAAGCCTAAAAATCTTCACCAAGAGGCTGGGCTCTCCGGTAATTTCCGGAGGTAGGTGTACTTCCTGCACCAGTTTTTGCCGCGAGAGCTGGTAGGCCAGCAATCCGATACTGATAAAAAATAATAGGTAAATAATTAAAAGCTCCATTTTAGACCTCAACCCGGCTCAATTTTTTAATAAAAATTATCCCTAAGCCCTCAGAAATAAATGACCACGTCAGCAACATCTGCCCTACCTTATCCTTGAGTAAAATCTGAAAA
>CAIWXV010000016.1 GCA_903916765.1 uncultured Dehalococcoidia bacterium
AACTAGCTAATCGGACGCAAACCCCTCCAAAAGTGCCTTACGGCTTTCTTGACGAGACACTACTCTCATCACATTATGCGGTATTAGTCCACCTTTCGGTAGATTATTCCCCACTTAAGGGCAGGTCATTTACGTATTACTCACCCGTTTGCCACTATCTTTCTTACGATTGATCGTTCGACTTGCATGCATAAGGCACGCCGCCAGCGTTTATCCTGAGCCGGGATCAAACTCTCCAAAAAAATTGAACTAATTCCATTTACATGGAATATATTTTCGTTTGAACCTTCCTTCCGCTATCCAGTTGTTAAGGTACTGTGCCATCCATTGCGCACATTTATAGACTCTAACATAGCTACATTACTTTGTCAACACTAAAAACTGTGAAACTCTAAAGAAAACATTATGTCGATTTTCTGTTCTTGTACTCGGGACACCAGGTAGCTCTGGGACGTTCCGTATTACGGCAAGCACCCCGCCAATCCCACTTGCAGGAATCGCAGAGAATAACCTTCATGCCGAGAGCCTTTTTGGTATTGACCAGTATTCTATGCCAGCTTGGTTCCATATCTCATTTTTACCATACAAGAACTTCACACTGCAAGAAATATGATAGAATAAAAACAAAAAGTCGAGTCTGCTCATTATGAAGGTTTCCAACCGTCTTGTTATCATTACAGCCCTTTTCGTTACCTGTCTGCTGACTGCTAACATCATAGGCGTCAAAATATGGGCATCGGGGTCCGTTTCTCTTCCTGCGGCAGTCATAATTTTCCCTTTCAGTTATATCTTCGGGGATATCCTGACCGAGGTCTACGGCTACCGTCAAGCACGTAAAGTAATCTGGCTGGGTTTTCTCTGCAACCTTATCTTCGTTCTATTCGTCTGGCTGGGGAAAATATTGCCGCCCGCCTCATTCTGGACGGGACAAGAAGCTTACAATACTATCCTCGGCTACGCACCGCGCTTATTGGCGGCGTCATTCCTGGGATATCTGGTCGGAGAATTCGCCAATTCATTCGTCCTCGCCAAGATGAAAATCATGACCAAGGGCAGATTGCTCTGGTTAAGGACAATAGGCTCAACAATCATTGGAGAGAGTCTGGACTCGGTAATTTTCATCACGGTCGCTTTCGTCGGCACATCTTCTTTCGTACCCATTATGATTCTGTATCACTTACTGACAAAAATTGCCATCGAAGTGCTCTTCACACCAGCCACCTACCTCATCGTCAATTATCTGAAGAAAAAAGAGTCTATCGATACCTATGATTTCAACACTAACTTCAACCCTCTCCCGTTCCTAAAGAGAAAGGTTACCGATTAACCTCAATTTTATTTTGCAGGCGGGATAAAAATGTGTCCCGAAGATAGTCTGAAATTTATCGTCGATATCAATGCCGGCAAACTGGCAAAGTGGCTGAGGCTGATTGGCTACGATACCTTGCTCTTCGACCATCGGTATGATAGCCGGTTAGTCTACATTGCCACCACAGAAAACAGGGTCCTGATTACCCGCGACACACAGATAATGAAAAGGCGTATCATTACCACCGGAGAACTGAAAACACTCCTCATCATAAGCGATAATCCCGGACAACAGATTCATGAAGTCATCGAGGCATTTGGGCTGAATTCCAATTTCAATCCTTTCAGTCGGTGTTTGGAATGTAATGAGTCGCTCGTAAAACGTAGCAAGGAAGAAGTAGAGAATAAGGTACCACCATATGTCTTTCAGACACAGTCTCAATACGTCGCATTCCCGAAGTGTCACCGTATCTACTGGCAAGGTACTCACTGGGAAGCAATCAGCAAGAGACTTCAGAAATTGTCCAATTATCAGGCATAAAGGTCATTGCGAGCGTAGCGTGGCCATCTCAGGGTGGGGAGATATTCATAAATTCCCCTTCCTCATCATTGGGGAAGGGGTCAGGAGACAGCATCCTTAACTTGTTTAAGGATAGGGCACAATATATTGAACCGCACCATCGTTTGGCATATACTTTTCTTGTGCCAAAATTTGAATTAGTTTCCGATTTTCAGATGACCGGCGACCAGCCGCAGGCAGTAGACAAGCTGGCAGACGGCTTGCAAAAGGGATACCGTAAACAAACACTGCTCGGTGTCACGGGTAGCGGTAAAACCTTCACGATGGCAAATATCGTCGCCAAGGTGCAGAAGCCCACGCTCGTGATGTGCCACAACAAAACCCTCGCCGCTCAGCTTTACGCCGAATTCAAGGAATTCTTCCCCAACAACGCCGTAGAATACTTCGTCTCCTATTACGATTACTACCAGCCAGAGGCTTATGTTCCCCAACAGGACTTGTACATCGAGAAAGATGCCGAAATTAACGACGAAATCGATAAACTGCGCCACGCCGCCACACGCGCTCTATTCGAAAGAAGGGATACGCTCATCGTGGCTTCCGTTTCCTGCATCTATGGGCTCGGTTCGCCGGAAGAATACCAGAGCTTCGTACTAAATCTGGAGAAAGGTAAAACCTACAATCGACAGCGTGTTTTACATCAGTTGATAGACATGCAGTATGAGCGTAACGACCTCGATTTAAGTCGGGGTAAGTTCCGCATCCGCGGCGATACCCTCGAAATTCAGCCTGTCTACGAAGAGATGGCATTGCGCATCGAATTTTTCGGCGAGGCAGTGGAGCGTATCGTTCAAATCGACCCTCTGACTGCTGAAATAATTGCCGAGCCGAATCTTATCGATATTTACCCTGCCAAACATTTCGTTACTTCTCACGAAAAAATGGAGAGGGCAATTCAAAGCATCGAGCAGGAATTAAAAAAGCAATTGAAGGAATTGAACTCTCAGGGTAAATTGCTGGAAGCCGCTCGACTGGAACAACGCACCAATTACGACCTCGAGATGCTGAGAGAAGCCGGTTATTGCAGTGGTGTGGAAAACTACTCTCGTCACCTTTCCAAGCGTCCTGCCGGTAGCCCACCCTGGACATTGCTGGACTACTTCCCGAAGGACTTCCTGCTTTTCATCGATGAATCGCACATGACCATACCGCAGATAAGGGGAATGTATCAAGGCGACCTCTCGCGTAAACAGACTTTGATTGACTTTGGTTTCCGCTTACCGTCGGCAAAAGATAACCGGCCGTTAAACTACACCGAATTCGAGCAGAGGGTCAATCAGGTAGTCTATGTCTCGGCGACTCCGTCTCCGTATGAACGCAGCCAGAGCCAACAGATTGTCGAGCAACTGGTACGCCCTACCGGACTCTTAGAACCGACGATTGAAATTAAATCGACCAAGGGGCAGATTGATGACTTACTGGAGCAAATCAAGATACGGGTCGGGAAGAAAGAGCGCTGCCTGGTAACAACCCTGACCAAGCGGATGGCGGAAGAGCTCGCCGATTATCTGATTGAACTCGATATCAAGACTCACTATCTGCACTCCGAGGTGGAAACCTTCGAACGTGTCGAAATTTTGCGCGACCTGCGCTTGGGTGTCTATGATGTCGTGGTGGGTATTAACTTACTCCGTGAAGGGCTCGACCTGCCGGAAGTCAGTCTGGTAGTGATTCTTGACGCCGATAAAGAAGGGTTTTTGCGGTCCGAGGGTGCTTTGGTTCAAACAATGGGGCGCGCCTCCAGACATATGGATGGGCACGTTATTATGTATGCGGATACTGTCACTAAATCGATGCAAGCTGCTATCGATGAAACGAAACGCCGTCGCCGTATCCAGGAAGAGTATAATCGGGAACACGGCATTACCCCGCAGGGCATCAGGAAAGCCATCAAAGATATCACCGAAAGGGTAAAAGCCGTGGCAGAAACGAAGACACCTTATATTACCACTCCGGCCACAAAAGAAGGCGTTGCCCGTCTGATTAAAGAACTCGAGACGCAGATGAAAAATGCCGCAAAAAATCTGGAATTCGAGAAAGCGGCACTATTGCGCGACCGTATTTATGAACTAAGGCGAGACCTCGACCCAATCGATAAAGAGGCAGGTGCGAAATATGCCGGACGCTGAATCAGTCAACCATTCCGAAACACGGCAGGAGCGACGCGAGCGTAAGCTAAAGAAAAGGCAGGAGCGTGTCGCTCAGCATGGTAAAAGCCTGATGAAAATCTATCAAGATGCCGTGATGAAAAGATTGAAGAAATAGCGGTTATTATGACAAAGTACTTTTTAGTGGCAGTAAACCATTACTCCTTTAGTGCGGAAATAAGAATTCACCAGCTACGAAAATAAGAGCAAATACGCCTATCGCTGTCGCCAGAAGAACAAGAACGGAACGGTCTTTACTTTTTAAAATAGTAATCATTCCAGTTACCATTGATGATATAGCGGAAACGCCAGCAAGTATTATGGGTATTGCAGGCCAAATATTGCTGAAATCCAAAGTATCTCC
>CAIWXV010000017.1 GCA_903916765.1 uncultured Dehalococcoidia bacterium
AAGAGGTCACACAACTCATCCGGAAGGTTAAACCTTACCGCGGTGTCCTACTGGGTAGTGGTGACGCCATGCCCAAGGACACACGTGTGGAAAACGTGCGCTTGATAACCAAACTTATCCATACACTGGGTAATTATAATTAGTAAATTAGAAAGGCAGTTCTTTTCTGCTCTTACCGGGCCATCTTTCGATACCGCCAAAAGCGTAAGGAAGCCTTTCTTCAAACGAGGGGATATCCGGCAAAGGCTCTTCACGATCAATCTGATACCAATAAGCAGTACTGGTCCAATCACCTTGCTTATCATTAGCATGACCATGCTCGATAGAAAAAAGCAAAGACTTCTCAAAGTAAACCGGATCTTCGATATGAAAACGATATTGCGAGTGCTTGCCGGTATAATCGGCGTTACCCTTAAAGTAATAACCGTGATACAGGGTGGAATAAGGTTCTCTTAAGCGGTTGTAATTCCACGCTCCGCAAAAATAATCTTCCGTACCAGTGCCATGCAGAGATGGCGGCCATGATTCACCATCAATAAAGAACATATCGTCTCCTTCCCCCCACCAACCTGTCTCATTGGTATCGATATGCAGGAAACAACCGACATAGTGCCCTTTACCTTTCGTATCCAGAATCAGATAATTTTCCTTTCCCGTCGTGTTTAACCGTTCCGACTGCCCTTTGGCATTCAAACCGATTGCTTCTTCTTTTTTCATAACTAATTTCCGGTGCCAACACGTATGAAAACGTGCCAGATTGTTTTGAGGTTCTGGCCATTCCTGGTAATCAATATAAAAATACAAAAAACTATCTTCTTTAGAATCGTTGGTAACAGTGATTACAGCCCCTTTAGAATATGGCATGGGGAACCAGCAATTCATGGCAAGATAGGAAACTTGAAATGGGAGCGAATTAAAATAGACAGCCTTACCATGCCCCAAACCGAAGAAGTCACCAAGCGGACACAATACCGAAGGTGTCTTTTCTCCATCCCAATACATACGAAGAACCTGCCGTCTTAGATTATTTTTGTCTTGCCATGTGGTCATCCAGATGTGTTTGATACATCCAGCACCTTTCAAGTCTCCCAACGTTACAGTCTGACCGGCAGGTATCATCCAATAATCGGCATTACCCCCGGTTTTATCGTAGGAAGAAAATCGCTTCGACTTAATTCCATTTCTTAATGCACCGAGTCCTGCCAGAGTCGATAAACCCATATCCATAGTTTCTCCTCTTTCTATCCCAAATAGAATACCCAGGTTTTATTTCTTACCATAAAGCGGGCCGAAATTATCGCAAGCCCTGAAATCTGCTCCCTGCAAATCGGTGGTGCCAAATGCAGACCACGCACTGGGGCGGAAAATACGCTCATCCGTTACATTGTGCATCGAAACGGGTATTCTTAGCATCGAAGCTAGAGTTATTAAGTCGTGGCCGATATGCCCAAAACTTAATGCGCCATGATTCGCTCCCCAGTTATTCATAACCGAATACACATCTTTGAAGGGATAATGGGGAGTTAATCTAGGTACAAACCAAGTGGTGGGCCAGGTGGGGTCAGTTCGGTCATTCAAAACCTGATGCACGTCAAGAGGTAAGTCTACAGTATACCCTTCGGCAATCTGCATCACGGGACCTAATCCTTTCACCAGATTGACACGGTACATCGTAACCGGCATACCGCCACGCGTTAGGAAGCCGGAGGAAAAGCCTCCCCCCCTGAAATATTCCGTTCTCGCCGGATACCATCTGGTTGATTCGAAACAGTCCTTCACCTCGGATTGGCTAATCTCCCAGAACGGTTTCATGACCGGTTTTCCATTGACGGACTGCCGGCCGGTATTATCCAGACAGCAAGCACCGGAGTTAATCAGGTGAATAATACCGTCCGCAGCTTGTTTTTTCAGTTGATAACCACTGACGCGTTTCACCGCTTTTGGACTCCAATATGTCCGAACATCGGCAAATACCTGAGCAGTGCCCGTAAGCAGATGTCCCAAAAGCATCGATAAACCGTTCAGGGAATCGTTTTCCGTAGCAACGATATATGGCTCGCGAATACCGTTCCAATCGAAGCTCGAATTGAGGATTGCCTCCATAAAATCGCCGTTGGGGAAATGGTCGGTCCATTGACGTTGTCCCTGGAAGCCTGCCGCAATAACATTATGACCAAGGGCTTCTTCTTCATAACCGAGTTTTGCCAGCTGTTTATTTCCGACCATAAGGTCACGGCTTATCATCGTCATTTGAATAACAGTCTGCCAGTCTTTGTCTTTTAGCTTGCGACTGCGTTGAAATTTTGGTGGATTATAATCTTTGCCTTCTTTACAATACTTTTCCACCCAAGCAAGTGCCTTATCCAACTCAGTTTTATCGTAAATTCCTTCGTCGATGCGCCGGATTAACTCTGACATATCGACTGTTTCAACGCGCAAGCCGCAATAGCTTTCAAAAAACGAGTGGTCGACAATCGAACCAGCGATTCCCATCGAGACTCCACCAATTGCCAGATACGATTTTTGACGCATCGTGGCGACAGCTATGGCGGAGCGGATAAATTGTAACAGTTTTTCTTTCACATCAGCAGGAATCGAGGCATCACCTTCATCCTGAACATCACGTCCGTAAATACCGAACGCCGGCAATCCTTTTTGATTGTGTGCGGCTAGTACCGAAGCTAAATAAACCGCTCCCGGACGTTCGGTACCATTAAATCCCCAGACTGCCTTGGGTAAGAAGGGGTCAGTATCCATTGTCTCCGCTCCGTAACACCAGCACGGAGTCACCGTCAAAGAAACACCCACACCTGCCCGCCGGAACTTTTCTGCCGCTTGGCTGGCTTCCGCAAAACCGCCGATGCAAGTATCGGCAATCACACATTCCACCACTAAACCATTCGAATGACGCAGGTTAGCAGTTATTAATCGGGAAACTGCCCGAGCCATCGACATTGTCTGGTCTTCTAGTGATTCTCTCACGCCTTTACGCCGGCCATCGATGACAGGACGAATGCCAATTTTAGGCATATCGCCGATAAGTCTGTTTTGCGCGGGATTATTTTTAGACGGTAAACTGTTCAATTTCCCCTCCGAACACTATAACTCACAGGAAACAATGAGACAGGTGTAAAGACTAAGTATCGTTAATTGTCGAGTATAACCAATTCAGTATTATAACAATAAATTCCTCTATCTACAATGCTATGCTAAACTCAGTATTTACACGAAACTATCCCCTCTTGACAAATACGAAAAAGCCAAGAGCAATTCACTCCATTGACAATTGTCCCGCTAAATACCATCATTATTCACGTCCTGCTATAATAAACGAGACATTAGTTACATATCCACACTGTCATCTGGGTTAAATTGATTAAAAGCACTTCAGCATCGAACTTCAATGCTATCAACGGAGGTTAATATGCCGACAGAACAAGAAAAGACAATACAGGCACTCCGGTACGCTATCCAGATGGAAATCGATGGCAAGGCTTTCTATCTTCTCGCCAGCCGTGAGAGCGACAACGAGCTTGGTAAAAAACTGCTGGTATCACTAGCAGACCAGGAGGATTATCACCGACAGAAATTCGATCAAATCTATGAAAATATCCGCAAAGCCAAATCATGGATTCCCGTCGATTTCAAACCGGACGGCGGCAAAACCCCAAGAACTATCTTTGCCAGAGAAATTGAAAATGTCACTTCCTCTGCGAAAATCACTCAAGCTGAAATCGATAGCATCCGGATAGCAATGCAGATGGAAGATAAATCCTATGACTCCTATCATAATCGCAGTGAACAAATCGGACCGGGAACGGAAAAGGACTTCTATGCGACCATTGCCGCCGAGGAAAGAGAACACAAACTCATACTCCTCGACTATTATGAGTTTCTGAAAGACCCCTCTGCTTGGTACGTACAAACCGAGCACCCGTCGCTGGATGGCGGCAGTTAGAGACAAAAATAAGAGGTACATTATGCTTGAAATAAAGAATTTATCCGTTGCCGTAGAAGGCAAAAAAATCTTGCACAACGTCAACCTGACCATCGGAACAGGCGAAACACATGTTCTGTTAGGACCTAACGGTAGCGGCAAAACCACCCTGTTAATGACCATTATGGGCTTCCCGAAATATCAGGTCACCGACGGCAATATTCTCTTCAAAGGCGAAGATATCACCAAAATGCCGATGGATGAAAGGGCAAGATTAGGCATCGGCATCTCTTTCCAGCGTCCTCCGGTCGTCCGCGGTGTCAAGACCAAAGATATGGTCATGGCTTCTATGAAGGACAAGAGCACACCTGAACTCGTGGCGACTCTAGCAAACAAAACCGACCTAACCGAATTCCTCGAAAGAGACATCAATTACGGTTTTTCCGGTGGTGAAATCAAAAGAAGCGAAATGATGCAGTTGCTGGCACAAAAGCCCGATCTCGCACTGCTGGATGAGCCGGAATCAGGAGTCGATTTGGAGAACATCGCCCTCATCGGCAAACTTATCAACGAACTACTGGAAAAAGACAGCCCCATGCACTCCAGGAACAGCATGGGTTTAATCATCACCCACACCGGACATATCCTGGAATACGTGAATGCCCGCAATGGCTACATTATGTTGGACGGAACGATTAGTTGTATGGGTGACCCTCATGAAATCCTTACGGAAATCAAAGCATGTGGTTATGGACAATGCGCCAAATGCGCCTTCAGAAGTGCACATCATGTCTAATATATCAGAAAGCAAGAAAGAAAAAGCCCAATCCGCCATCAACAAAAAGGCGGCAATGGGTGAAGATATCGACCTCAGTCAGTTCACCAGGTCGGCAGAAGAACACCCTTACCGGAAAGACCCCTCAGAATTAAACGCTGCTACTAAAAGCAAGATGCTGGAAGCCGGCTTGATGCTCGACGACCCCAGCCAGAGAACCGGAACTTTTATCCAGATGGACAATACGCCCATTCACAGCTCTGTAAAGGAGGAAGGGGTCGAGGTTATGCCAGTCAGTCAAGCAATGAAGAAACACGACTGGCTGGCTGATTATTACTGGAAAGCCGTAGCCGTGGATACGGATAAATATACCGCCAGTGTAGAACTGGGGCAAAATGACGGCTATTTTATCCGTACTCTACCCGGAGTGAAGACCAATTATCCGGTGCAGGCGTGTCTCTATCTATCGAAAGCAAAATTCGCCCAGAACGTCCACAATATCATCATCGCCGAGGAAAATTCGGAATTGCACATCATCACCGGCTGTACCACTTCCCTCGGCAACGAACCGGGCATGCATATGGGTGTCTCTGAGTTCTATATCAAAAAGGGCGCCAAAGTAACATTTACAATGATACATAGTTGGAATCCAGAATTCGCCGTGCGTCCCAGGACTGCGGCAATCATCGAAGAAGACGGCTTATTTCTCAGTAATTATGTCTTGATGAAACCTGTAAACACTATTCAGATGAACCCGATTGCCCGGTGCAACGGTAAAAATGCCACGGCACGATTCAACAGCATTCTGGTAGCCCGTCCCGACTCTAATATAGATGTCGGCTCGAGAGTTTATCTCAATGCTCCGGGTGCCCGCACTGAAATCATCTCACGGGCAATCACGATGGGCGGCAATATTGTTGCTCGCGGTTACATCGAAGGCAACGCACCGGGAGTCAAAG
The DNA here is from genome assembly GCA_903916765.1 of uncultured Dehalococcoidia bacterium. Taxonomy (GTDB): domain Bacteria; phylum Chloroflexota; class Dehalococcoidia; order Dehalococcoidales; family Fen-1064; genus Fen-1064. The sequence goes on from CAIWXV010000017.1 coordinate 5,672, forward strand.
GACATCTGGAATGCCGCGGCTTGATTCTAACAGAGAAAGGCACCATTCACGCTATCCCCGAATTAAAAGGTAATCTGGCAGGCATCGACCTCTACCACGAAGCGGCAGTGGGTAAGATTGCAGAAGAAGAGGTAGAGTATCTGATGGCACGAGGCATGACCCGTGAACAGGCAACTGCGACGATTGTCAGAGGCTTCCTTAGAGTGGATATCGAAGGCTTACCGTCGATGCTTAATGACGAATTACAACGCGCCGTGAAAACCAGCGAGAACGACTTTATGTAAAGTAATTACCAAGGAGGAGCAACATGAATCCCAAGGCATTATTCAAACTCAGCTACGGAGTCTACGTGGTCTGCAGTAAAGACGGCGATAAAATGAATGGGCAGGTTGCCAATACCGTCATTCAGGTAGCTTCGGAGCCAGCCATTATCGCTGTGGCTATCAACAAAAAGAACCTGACCCACGAATACATCAGTACAAGTGGCATTTTTACCGCATCGATTCTAGCACAGGATACTCCCCTAACCTTCATCGGCAACTTCGGCTTCAAATCAGGCAGAGAAGTCAACAAGTTCGATGGTGTCAATTACAAACTGGGCGTGACTGGTGCACCCATCGTAACCGATAACACACTAGCTTATCTTGAAGCCAAGGTAACCGGACAACTGGATGCCGTCACCCATACCGTCTTTATCGGCGAAGTCGTGGGTGCTGAAGTTCTCAGGGAAGGCGAGCCGATGACTTATGCCTATTACCATGAAGTCAAACGCGGTTCTACTCCTAAAACTGCACCGAGCTATGTGGAAGTAAAGAAAGAGGTCAAACCGGTAATGGCAAAATACGAATGTACTGTTTGCGGTTACGTCTATGACCCAGAAAAAGGCGACCCCGACGGCAAAATCCTGCCGGGCACCCCCTTCGAGAAATTGCCCGATAGCTGGACATGTCCTGTATGTGGGGCATCAAAAAGTGAATTCAAAAAGGTAGTGTAGAAATGAAACTAAGGGAATTTGTAAAAGGAATTTATACCGTCGGAGTTGTTGATTGGGATAGAAGACTCTTCGACTCGCTCATTCCCCTACCCGATGGCACAAGCTATAATTCTTATTTAATTAAAGGCAGTGAAAAAACAGCGCTCATCGATACTGTCGACCGTTTGATGCCCAATGTTCTCATCGATAATTTGAATTTGCTAGGTATTAAACACCTCGATTATATTATTTCAAACCATGCTGAGCCAGACCATTCCGGCGCTATCCCGCAAGTCGTGGCAAAATATCCGGAAGCAAAGGTCGTCTGCACACCACGTGCCAAAGATATACTCATCGACTTGTTCCATTTGCCGGCAGAGAAATTCCAGACCGTAAACGACCTCGAAACGATTTCGCTGGGTAACCGTACACTGGAATTTATCCATGCACCGTGGGTGCATTGGCCCGAAACTATGCTGACCTACCTTAAAGAGGAGCAAATTCTCTTCTCCTGCGACTTCTTCGGCTCTCATATTGCGACCACTGACCTTTATGTCACCGATGAGGGACGTGTTTATGAAGCCGCCAAGAGATATTACGCCGAAATTATGATGCCCTTCCGCACTCAAATTCACAAGAACCTCGAGAAAATCGAGGAATATCAATTCAAAATCATCGCACCCAGTCACGGTCCGATGTATAACAGACCGGATTTCATCATCAAAGCCTATCACGAGTGGGTTTTCGATGAGCCGAAAAATATAGTCGTTCTACCTTATATCTCGATGCACGGTAGCACCCGAAAGATGGTAGATTATCTGGTGAGCACTCTGGCATTAAGAGGTGTAAAGGTAGAACAATTCGACCTCAGTGTGACCGATATCGGCAAGCTGGCAATGGCACTGGTGGATGCCGGTACCATTGTCATCGGTACACCGACGGTACTCACTGGACCTCATCCGTCAATTGCCTATGCCGCCGTGCTGGCAAACGCTCTCCGGCCTAAAGCAAAATTCGCCTCCATCATCGGCTCTTATGGCTGGGGAACTAAAGTAGTAGAAACCATCGCCGGGCTCATTCCTAACCTGAAGGTAGAAATCATCCCGCCGGTCATCTGTAAAGGACAACCTCGGGAAGTCGATTATCAGGCACTGGAGAAACTGGCAGAAACCATCGCACAGAAACATAAGGAAAACGGGTTTAAGTAAAGACGCATGTCATAAAAAAGGAGAATGCAATGGATAAAAAGAAAGCCATTCAGATGCTCAACGAAGACCTCGAGGGTGAACACGCTGCCATCATCCAGTATTTAACCCATGCCTATGCCATCGGGGAAGGTGACCTGGCATGCGAAATCGAAGCCATTGCCCGTGAGGAAATGCGTCACCTTGACATGCTGGCAGAAACAATCGTCTCGCTGGGCGGCACACCCAGTACCAAACGCGGTACGATGCGTACCAGCGGCAAGACACCACCGGAGTGGATGCAGAATGATGTCCTCGCCGAAAAAGGCGCCATTGCGCTCTACAAGAAGCATACTGCGACAATTACCGACCCCGAAATTAAACGCACACTGGAACGCATTCTTTCCGATGAAGAATCCCACAAGGGAGATTTTGTACACTTCATCGATAAGACAACGAAGGAAAAACTGAAAGATATACGCGGTAAGATAAATGATAAAACCACTCAAATCCTCAACTGGGGCATTGAGCACGAATACACCGTTGTCATTCAATATATGTTTCAATCATATCTGACCAAAAACCACGAAGCGCAAAAAGAATTACAGGACCAGGGTATCAATGAAATGCAACATCTCGGTTGGCTGGCGGAGAAAATGATCGACGCCAAGGGCAGTCCACATATCGAACATTCTCCTGTCGAGAAAACCGCCAAATCGGACAAGTTAGCAGATATGCTAAAGGTAGATATCAAGGTCGAGCAACGGGTTGCCTCAGCCTATGACAAAGCTGCCAAAGAAATAAAAGACCCGAAGGTCAAAAAACTGTTGGAGCGTATCCGCGACCATGAAATCTACCACACCAAAGTTTTCGAGGGGATTTTGAAAGAAGAGAAGGCAAAGAGAAAATAACAGTTCGCCAGAATAAAAATATGACGACATCAAACAATAGAACACCGCATAACGCAGCCGAGTATGATAAATCAGTCAGGCAGACAATTCCGTATTATGAAACTATTCAATCGGAAATAGTAGACCTCATCAGAACAATAAAACCGGAAGTAAAATGCTGGTTGGATACCGGATGTGGGACCGGTTACCTGGTGGAAATAGCGCTGCCTCATTTTCCCCAAACCAGTTTTATCCTGAACGACCCATCCGAACCTATGTTGAAGCAAGCCATGAGCCGTTTGAGTGGTTTGCCTGAGGCATGTGTAAAATACCTTCCTCCGACTCCCAGTGAAAATTTGAATATCTATAAAAACGAAATACATCCCCAGGTAATTACCGCTGTTCTAAGTCATCATTATCTTCACAAGCCCCAGCGTTATCAGGCGACAAAATCATGTTATCAATTACTCGATGATGGCGGAGTCTTTGTTACGGTAGAGAATACTACACCGAATACCCAACAAGGCATTGCTTTAGGTTTAGAACGTTGGAAGCGTTTTCAAGTGGAACATGGAAGAACAAAAGATACCGCCGGAAAACATGCCTCGCGTTTTAATTCTGAGTATTTCCCTATTCCAGTTGAAGAACATCTTAAATTATTACGGGAAACAGGCTTTAAGGCTGTTGAGAACTTTTGGTTGTCACATATGCAAGCAGGTTTTTACGCAATCAAATAAAGCATCAGATAGCGGTTCTGCCAAAATAAATCAGCACAATGACGATTACGAGTAAAAACCAGTATAAAGCAGGCACCGGTCCCCACCACTGTTTGTGCCACCAGATTTTCCCTTTACGGAAGTTCTTAATGCCGTAGTATGGATTCAAAGCAAACCACAGGAAGTCTTCCAGAAAAACCATACCGACATAAAATCCAAGCAGAAGACTTTCTAATCGCCAACTCCATCCGACAAAAAATACCGGCAGGTGGACTATGGCAATCAGGAACAGCGTCATAAAAACGTGGTAACCTGTTATAGGGCGTCCGCCAGTTAACTTGACGAACCACCCTTGTTCTATCCGCCAGCCGGGTGACTTTGCCGCCCAACCGTCCTTGCCTTCAATCTGGATTTCCCACAGAGCGAGGATAAAGGACATAAAAACCATAAAGACCAAAAAACCTATCATCGGAAAACATCCCACATAATTTGTCTATAGTCTACCACTTTTATGGAATAATGGGGCAAGTTCGAAAATTACAGAGAGAAAAGTACCATTCCGACGAAAGTCGGGATCCAGAAGTCATTATAGAAACTACCATTTCCTATAACGCCGTATCTATTTGCATGTGTTCCGCTTGAGATTGCTTCCCTTCGTTATACTCATGGTAAACTATCCTCGCAAAGACAGCAAAGTAAATAGATTCCCGCGGAGTTTACCCTGTACACTGATACGGGGCAGGAATGACATTACACAATTGCCAACATACGCTCTACAGAGGACAGAGCGCGCACTCTGATATCTTCCGGCACAACAATTCGGTTCTCCATCTTCTGAAGCGACCAGAGCACCTTTTCCAGAGTAATACGCTTCATATTTGGGCAGACAGCTTTCACAGTTACCGGAATAAGAGTTTTGCCGGGGTTTTCTTTCTGAAGTCGATAAATGATGCCTGTTTCCGTGCCGATAATCATCTCTTTAACATTGCTCTCACGTGCATAGCGTATCATCCCGCCAGTGCTGAGCACTTCATCGGCAACCGCTTTCGCTTCGGGAAGACATTCGGGATGAACTAGCGTTACAGCGTTCGGAAACCCCTTTTTCCTCTCCAGAATATCTCCGGCTGAGATACGCACATGCGTAGGACAAAAACCGGGCCAGAGGTGCATTTTATGACCAGTCTTTTCCGCCACCCATTGCCCCAAATACTTGTCAGGTATGAATAAAATCTCCTTGTCCCCAAGACTCTGCACCACCTTGACAGCATTGGCAGAAGTGCAACAAATATCAGATTCCGCCTTGATGGCAGCCGTAGAATTGACGTAGCAGACCACCGTAACACCCGGTAATTCTTTCTTTTTAGCAATAAGAGCTTCCACTGTAACCATATCCGCCATTGGACAGCCGGAATCCATATCGGGCAATAAGACGACTTTTTTTGGGTTAACGATATACGCCGTCTCTGCCATAAAATTCACACCACAGAGGACAAGGACATTGGCATTCGTTTTTGCCGCCTTCTGACTCAATTCCAGAGAATCACCCACGAAATCGGCAATATCCTGCACTTCGGGTCGTTGATAATTATGTGCGAGGATAATAGCATTCCTCTGCTTTTTAAGCTTCGTAATTTCGCCGATAATGTCGTTATTTTTATCTATCATTAGATTACTCTCCGAAGATGAACAAACCATCTTATTTTTAGTGTAGCACGCGCTCGATAATCCCGCCACCGATAACTAAATCGCCATCATAAAAAACCGCCGATTGCCCGGGAGTGATTGCCATCTGCGGCTCGGCGAATTTTACCCTGATTCGTTCATCGTCAATCGGAGTTATTACCGCCTCTGCTTCCGGATGGAGATAGCGGATTTTAGCTTTTACGGTCATCGGCATCTTCGGTTTTTCGAAAGCGAGCCAGTTCAAGTCGGAAACAATGAATTCACCGGCATAGGCATCTTCTTTGCTGCCGACAACCACAGTATTAGTCTGCTTATCGATATCCACCACATAGAGAGGCTCTTTAGACGATATACCCAAACCTTTTCGCTGTCCGATGGTGTAATCGATGATGCCGTTATGCTTCCCCAGAATATTTCCTTGCTTATCGGTTATCAATCCCGGTTCAGTATCAGAGGTGCAATGTTCACGGAGAAAACGGGGGTAATCGTTATCGGGGATAAAGCAAATCTCCCTGCTTTCTTTTCTGTCTGCCACCGGCAATCTCATATCCATAGCCATTTCCCGCACATTATTCTTGGCCAAAGTACCCAAAGGAAAGATGACATCGGCAAGCTGTGCTTGAGTCAAACGGTAGAGAAAATACGATTGGTCGCGTTTAGGGTCAACCCCCTTTTTAATCAGTAATCTGCCTTCCGCAATGCGTTTCTCTATCTGCACATAATGTCCGGTGGCAATAACCCCGGCTCCTAATCCCTTAGCTTTTCCCAGTAGAAGACCAAACTTTATGAGCCGGTTACAGAAGATACAGGGGTTGGGGGTTTTCCCTGAACTATATTGACGGCAAAAATCGGAGACTATTAGTTCCTCGAACACTTTTCTAAAATCAACAACATAGTGAGGTATTTTCAGGAAACGTGCAACTTCACCGGCGGTTTCAGCCGCATCCTCCGAGGGTGTCACCAGCATCGTCAAACCGATGACGTCATTGCCTTCTTTTTTCAGGAGAGCGGCGGTAACCGAAGAATCGACACCACCGCTCATTGCCACAACGATTTTCATTAAAGTTAATCCCTGCGAACGAGATTTACCTTTCCCCAGACACCCATCTTGTCATCTTTGATGATAGCCACACCTATCAGTCCATCCACACCACGAGCGAAGTCAATCGCCTGCGGAATGTCAGTCTCTGTTTTAACAATATTACCGATAGCAGTAGCAGCAGCATCAGCCAACGCCGCAGAGGATGCAAGAACGATTGCCGCATCCGCTTTGCCGAAACTCAGCGAATGCCCTACCGTTCCCGAAGAAGTGCAGATACCTAACGGCGTATTCACAGGCTCGATTTTAAGGGCAATTTTACCGGAATAAGGAGAATCGCCGGCACCAACACCCACCAGACGTGTTTTCACCGTTTTCATGAAGATGTCCCCACCGTTTTCTACAATTACTTCGGGAGAGACTTTGAGCAATTCCCTGCCGACAAACTCGGCAAAAGCACCCGCAACCGCTGCCATCGGACCGACTCCCACCTTTTCACCAGCTTCTTCCATAATCTTCGCAATTGCTGGAGCATCATCACCAACAGGAAAAGGTTCTAAAGCCGTGAGAAATCCCGGGTGACGTGCAAGATAGTTTTCCAGCAAGGCACGCTGTTTCTGAACAATCACCAGTGCCTTCTTTTTCAGGTCACGGCAAGCGCGGATATAAAGGTCAGTCTCTTTAACGGTGACATTGAAAGAAACCAAGTCTCTATCTTTCGACCAATCCCGATAATATCTCGGCTCATAATCAGATGTTTTCACGAATTTCGATTGCCTCTATTAAAATATCAGTTGTTACTGGATCCCGACTTTCGTCGGGATGGAGATAGGGATACTTGAGCCCAGAACACAACTCCTCTCCCACAATGGGGAGAGAATTTTGGACAGTCTTAAGAATACTTCATGGCAGACGACAGTATTATTTACCAGAGCGGTTTTCCAGCTCTTTAAGCCGCTTATCAAGTGTATTCTGGTGGTCGATAATAGCTCTGAGGGCATCGCTGACAGGGTCGGGCAATTTACCATGCTCCAGATTAAAGACTGTTTCCCGACGGTCATCAACTACTCTACCGGGGATACCGACGACAGTTGCTTCCGGAGGTACGGGATTGACTACCACGGAATTAGCACCAACACGTGCTCCATCACCGACAACGATGGGCCCAAGAATAATTGCCGCCGTTCCGATGACGACCCTATTCCCAATAGTCGGATGGCGTTTGTGCTTCTCAAGACTCGTTCCGCCTAGAACGACACCCTGATACATCAAGACATCATCGCCAATTTCCGCTGTTTCTCCAATCACCACGCCCATTCCATGGTCGATAAAAAACCGCCTGCCGATTTTAGCACCGGGGTGTATTTCTATACCTGTGCAAAAACGTGTCTTGTGGGAAACCAAACGACCGAGGAAACGGAGCCTATGCCCCCATAGAAAATGGGCAATTCGATAACCCCAGAGAGCATGCAAACCGGGATAGCAACAGAGAACTTCTAAGGTACTCCTTGCCGCCGGGTCGCGGTCGAAAACTGTCCTGATGTCCTCTCTTAAAGTCTTAAACATCGATTCCCCTTTTTAGCGACTATTCCTGGAAAAGCCACGATGACAAGTACCGCTCTCCGGTATCAGGCAGAATTACGACAATCAATTTGCCCTTATTCTCCGGTCTTTTAGCGATTTTAAGCGCCGCCCATACTGCCGCTCCGGAAGAAATGCCTGCCAGAATACCTTCCTCCCGTGCCAGACGCCTTGCCATTATCTTGGCATCTTCATCGGTTACTATAACAATTTCATCAATTAAATCTTTTTTCAAAACATCGGGGACAAAACCTGCACCGATACCCTGAATTTTATGTGTACCAAGCTCTCCACCGGAAAGCACCGGCGAACTTGCAGGCTCCACAGCGATGGTTTTGACACCCGACTTTCTTGCTTTGAGTACCTCGCTGACACCTGTAATTGTTCCTCCGGTACCCACTCCGGCGACAAAAATATCCACCTTACCGTCCGTATCCCGCCAGATTTCCTCTGCGGTGGTTTTACGGTGCATGGCAGGATTAGCCGGATTGCTGAATTGTTGAAGAATCATAGAGTCCAGTGTGTCAGCCGATAATTCTTTCGCCTTCCTTATCGCTCCTGCCATTCCGTCTTTTCCGGGAGTCAGAACGACTTTAGCCCCGAAATATTCCATCAACTGCCGTCTCTCTATCGATGCTGTATCCGGCATTGTAATAACCAGTTTATAACCTTTCGTAGCGCAAACAAAAGCAAGCCCGATACCGGTATTCCCGCTCGTCGGTTCGATAAACACGGTATCTTTATTAACCTTGCCCTGTTTTTCCGCCGCCTCAATCATTGCCACGCCGATTCTGTCCTTGACACTGCCACAAGGATTGAAGAATTCCAGCTTGGCTACTACCTCGGCTTTAGCTTCCTTAGTAATTTTATTCAACCTGACCAGGGGAGTATTGCCGACTAACTCTGTAATATTACCGGCTATTTTTCTCATATTAATCTCCAGGTATATAGTAGTAGTGATACTATATTACGAGGAACCGATGAGCTACGTCAATGAAATGAATAAAATCAATGGGTTTTTCCCCTTAAATAAACAGATTCTACTTTGCTACTATTATCATTCCTGCGAAGGCAGGAATCCAGAAAAAATTGATATGGATCTCGATCTTCATCGATATGATAGTTTGGAGGGATATGGATTCTGGACTAAATCCAGAATGGAGATAAGAATAACACTGCGAATCGTTGCGTCTTCTCACAGACGAATGATATAATTTGGTCATTATTAGAGATAGAGGCATTGAAATGAAACTATCCCGTGAAGAAGTCGTACACATCGCCGCTCTCGCCCGTATGAGCATGAGCGAAGCAGAAATTGAAAAAGCCAGAGAGCAACTAGCAAACATCCTGGAAAATTTCGCGGTGCTGAAGGAAGTCGATACCACGAATGTCTCTCCTACCACTCAATCCATCAAACTGCAGAGTGTGATGCGAAATGATATCCCGGGTGAATCTCTGCCTGCAGAAAAGATTCTGGCAAATGCTCCTGACCGCGAAGGGGATTTATTCAAACTGCGTCCTGTTCTGGAATAAGGAGCCTGAAATTGACCGATAAATATACCGATTTAACTATCCATTCCGCCCATGAGTTACTCAAAGCAAAAAAAATCTCATCGGTGGAATTGACGAAACATTATCTCGACCGCATTAAGAAAGTCGAACCCCAGGTGCGTGCCATTGTTACCGTTACCGAAGATTCAGCACTTCAGCAAGCTAAGCAAGCCGATGAAGCAATCGCCAACGGCAAAGCCACTCCCCTGACCGGTATACCTGTACTTATTAAGGATGTTATGTGCACCAAAGACATCAAAACCACCTGCTCTTCGAAGATGCTGGAGAATTTTGTACCACCTTATAATGCAACTGCAGTGGAAAAACTCAACAATGCTGGCGCAGTAATGGTTGGCAAAGCGAATATGGATGAGTTCGCAATGGGCTCATCTACAGAGAATTCGGCGTTTTTCACAACACACAATCCGTGGGATTTATCCCGTGTGCCCGGCGGTAGCAGCGGCGGTTCGGCGGCAGGGGTTGCCGCCTCTGAGGCAATTTATGCCCTCGGCTCTGATACAGGAGGCAGTATCCGACAGCCAGCGGGATTCTGCAATGTCACCGGACTCAAACCGACCTACGGACGGGTCAGCCGCTATGGACTGGTTGCCTTTGCCAGTTCGCTCGACCAGATAGGACCGTTAACAAAAGATGCTCTGGATAGTGCACTGGTGATGAATGTTATCAGCGGTTATGACTCCAGAGATTCAACATCAGCACCGGAAGCCGTGCCTGATTATACGAAAGGACTCACCAAAAATCTGAAAGGCATGAAGATCGGCATTCCCAAAGAATATTTCGTCGAGGGTATGCAAGCAGAAGTAGAGACGGCAATAAAAGATGCCATCCGCAAGCTGGAAGAATTAGGCGCAAAAGTTGAGTGGGGTGTTTCATTACCACACACCCGGCACGCCCTGGCAGTCTACTACATCATCGCTCCGTCCGAAGCTTCTGCCAATCTGGCGAGATACGATGGCTCGAAATACGGCTTCTCTTACAAAGATACCGACAGTATGTGGGAAGGTATGGAAAAGACCAAGCAACTCGGTTTCGGGCCTGAAGTGAAACGGAGAATTATGCTGGGAACTTACGCCCTATCTTCCGGCTATTATGATGCTTACTATTTGAAAGCACAGAAAGTCCGCACACTGATTCGACGCGAGTTCGACCAAGCATTCGAGAAATACGATGCATTGGTAACACCTACTTCACCCACAGTACCCTTCAAGATTGGGGAAAAAGCAGATAATCCTCTCCAGATGTACCTCAGCGATATCTGCACTCTACCCATCAATATTGCCGGCATCCCGGCAATCTCCATTCCTGCCGGTTTTGCGAAAGATTTACCCATCGGCATGCAGATTATCGGCAAGCCCTTCGCCGAGAAAACTATTTTCAAAATCAGCTATGCCTACCAGCAGGTAACAGACTGGCACAAAAAGACGGCTAAGCTGTAAACCCTCACAATGTCATTCCAGATTCAGTTTGGAATCCAGTTTAAATAATCACATCGACTGGATTATCGGTCTTGACCCGATAATGACACTTATATTAGGATTTCACATTCACTATTTGCTATAATGTAAGAACACAGCAAAAGTCGTTTACCGCACTCGTCAGGAGATGGAAGATGCTGAAAGACATTCTGAAAATACTGGAAAACGACGCCCAAGCTACTCCAAGACAAATCGCCGCTATGACCAGCATGCCGCAAGCTGAGGTTTCCAAACTTATCAAGCAAGCAGAGAAAGACCACATTATCCTGAAGTATAAAGCTATTATCAACTGGGATAAGGCGGAAAACGAGCATGTCCTGGCATGGATTGGGGTCAGACTGGAGCCGCAAAAAGATGTGGGCTTCGATTCCATTGCGGAGCATATCTATCGCTTCCCGCAGGCACGGAGCGTTTATTTAGTTTCCGGTACCTACGACCTGCTGGTCTTGGTAACCGGTAAGAACAATCACGAAATTGGCAATTTCGTCTCACAAAAACTATCGCATATCGAAGGTGTTAAGGAAACAGTCACTCAATTCATCTTGAAGCGCTACAAGGAAGATGGCGAGGCTATGGAAAGCACGGAAAAAATAAAGAGACAGGCTGTAGTGCTATAACTCGATACTTGGTCGGAGTTTAATATGACAAAACAAACCGAAATTCAGACGCATCGAAAACAGCATATTTCTCAGCGAGCCAATCGGCTCTCGCCTTCCGGCATACGCAAATTCTTCGACCTGCTGTCGTCAATCGACGGCGTGATTTCTCTGGGTGTAGGTGAACCTGACTTTACCACACCCTGGCATATTAGGGAAGCCGCCATCGAATCCATCGAAAAGGGTCAAACGATGTACACCTCTAACTCCGGTATGCCCGAACTACGGAAAGAATTGTCCCGTTACCTGAAGAACGAAGACGATGTCGATTATGACCCGACCAGCGAACTTCTGATTACGGTCGGCGTCAGTGAGGCACTCGACTTGGCAATGCGTGCTCTCCTTGACCCCGGCGACGAAGTCATTCTCCCCGACCCTTCCTTTGTCGCTTACAAGAGTTGTGTTATTCTTGCGGAAGGTAAACCGGTGAGTATCTCCACCAACGAAGCCAACAATTTTGAAATCAGTGCGGCTGAAATTGAAGCACGTATTACTCCTAAAACGAGAGCCATTCTCATCGGCTATCCATCCAATCCCACCGGGGCTGTACTGGAACGTGAGCAACTGGTAAAAATCGCTGCACTCGCCCGTAAACATAACCTTACAGTAATTTCCGACGAGATTTATTGCAAGCTGATCTATGGCATAGAGCACACCTGCTTTGCTTATCTCCCCGGAATGAAAGAACAGACTATTCTGCTGGGCGGTTTCTCCAAAGCATTTGCGATGACCGGCTGGCGGGTCGGCTATGCGGCAGCGCCTAAAGAAATTATTGCGGCGATGACCAAGATTCACCAGTACACGATGATGTGTGTTTCGACGATGTCGCAAGTAGCGGCACTGGAAGCACTGAAAGGCGACCAGACAAGTGTCACCGAAATGGTAGAAGATTACAACCGACGGCGTCTCGTGATTGTCAAAGGTTTGCGAGAGATTGGACTTTCGTGCTTTGAACCTAAGGGCGCTTTCTATGCCTTCCCGTCTATCAGCTGCACAGGTATGACTTCGGAAGAGTTCGCCGAAAAACTACTTACCGAAGAGAAGGTGGCAGTCGTACCAGGTTCTGCCTTCGGTAAATGTGGCGAAGGCTACATACGTTGTTGTTACGCCACATCGCTATCGGATATTGAAGAAGCGTTGAACAGAATGAGGCGTTTCGTTAATAAATACCGCAAAACCTAGTTATGAAGGAAAGATAATTTAATAAAACCTCATCCTACCCTTCTCCTCTCAAGGAGGAAGGAAATTAGGAGTTTGATGGAAAAACTGGTTTGTGACAAGTGCGGCTTCGAGCTTACAGAAATAGAAGAGATTGCTCTGGCTTTAGATGGAATAGATGCATGGCAAGAGGCTGTCAGAGCCCGCGGAGAGGCACCGAGAGGTCTTTTCCCCTGCAAGTATTACTTCCAGTGCAAGGGGGAAATGCTTCTGGTAAAAGCCGGTAAAAAAGGGAAACATACTACGACAGATTCCACAAGGAGGCAATCCAATTAAAAACACAACTTATGCGTCGGCAGGTGTAGATACCACCCGTTCCGCACAAGCAAAAAAACGAATCGCTCAGCTCGCAAAAAAAACTTTCGGGACTGAAGTACTTAGTGGAATCGGTCTGTTCGGCGGTTTTTTCGAGTTCAAAGGATACAAGAAACCTGTGCTCGTCTCCAGTGTCGATAGTGTCGGCACAAAAATCAAACTTGCCGCAATACTGGATAAACACGACACGGTTGGTATCGATATCGTCAACCACTGTATCAACGACATCTTCACCAGTGGTGCAGAGCCGCTATTCTTCCTGGACTACATCGCCACTGCAAATCTGGTGACGGAGAGAATAGAGGAG
>CAIWXV010000018.1 GCA_903916765.1 uncultured Dehalococcoidia bacterium
GGTGCTCAGGAGTTATTTTTGATTCTTCGACGTCGATATCGTTCGCATTAAGCAATCGAAACATCTCTCCCGTCATCCAATTGCTTATGGCTTTCGCCTGTTTCTTACCGCCCTGGCTACCGCTCAAAGCCACACACCGCTCGAAAAATACAGCCATCGGCTTCGAGCTGGTAAGAAGGCTTGCGTCATATTCCGACAGCCCATACTCGGCAATGAACCTGTCCCGCTTTGCAACTGGAAGCTCTGGCAACAGCGATTCAATCTCATCCACCCAACTTCGGCTGAAAGATAACGGCGGCAGATCAGGCTCGGGGAAATAGCGATAATCATGAGCGTGTTCTTTGCTACGCTGCGACACCGTTACCTCTTTGTCGTCTACCCAGCCCCTGGTCTCCTGCACTAATCGCTCGCCGCTCTCAACCGCGTGACGCTGGCGTTTCTCCTCAAATTCCAAAGCGCGAAATACCGACTTGAAACTGTTCATGTTTTTTATTTCCACTTTGACCGATAATGGCTCTCCATGCTTGCGGATGCTGATGTTGGCATCGCAGCGGAAGCTGCCTTCCTCCATGTTACCGCTGGAAACACCCAGGAACTGTAGAACCGCACGGAGACCAATAAGATATTGCCGTGCTTCTTCAGGAGACCGCATATCGGGCTCGCTCACGATTTCCATGAGCGGAGTGCCGGCACGATTAACATCGACAAGGCTGAACGATTCTCCGCCTGATTCGTCGCGATGTGTCAACTTAGCAGTATCTTCTTCAAGATGCACCCTGGTGATACCTATCTTCTTACTCTCCCCATTTATTTCTATATCCATCCACCCGCCGATACCAATCGGAGCATCGTACTGTGATATCTGATACCCCTTCATCAAATCCGGATAAGGATAATTCTTTCGATCGAACTTGGAATACTCAGGTATTTCACAATTCAGTGCCAAGGCTGTCATTGCTGTATACTCAAGGGCCTTCTTATTTATCACAGGTAAAACACCAGGCATACCGAGACATACAGGGCAAACATGGGTATTTGGGGTAGTGCTTGAGTAGTCCGCATTGCAACCACAGAACATTTTGCTTTTAGTGAGCAATTGTGAATGGACCTCCAGCCCGATAACCGTTTCGTATTCCATACGTGGGTAGTATAACAACCTTTTAATGCTGGAGCAAGTTACTTCAAACAATATATTCACAGCTATTTCATAGTTATCTGAATGACTTATGTTAAGTCTAAAGAACCTTGACAATGTATCCAGCCTGCTGGTATCTTTTGCTGGAGCGTATCGTGGACCAATATTTATTAGAACACGGCATTACACATCCTCTAATAGTCTTTATCCTCTCTATCATTCCCATATCGGAGTTACGCGGCGCTCTGCTAGTCGCCATCCCCGGCTACCACATGGACTAGTATGTCGCATTACCTATAGCAATCACAGGTAACTTGCTCCCAATAACATTTGTATTTCTCTTCATCGACCGCATAAGACGTTTATTCGCAAAGATGGGTATCTTAGGAGTCTGGACTGAGAAATTCATGGTGAGAACCTCTCGTCGCACTGACGTAATTCAAAAATACGGTAAGATAGGACTTGCTGTCTTCGTTGCAATACCACTGCCGCTAACCGGAGCATGGACAGGCATAATCGCCGCCTACCTTTTGGGTATGAGATTCCGAGACGCCTTTCCTGCTATTGTCGCTAGTGTAGTAGTAGCTGGAATAATCGTCACAGTGTTTTGCTTACTGGAGTGGACCGGGGCTATAATAGCGGGGGTTATACTTTGCGCAGCGATTGCTTTCTGGTTATGGCCGCGTGGTAATAGAAAGAATTAATAAAGGGTAAAGTCCCATTTTAGCCACTAATATTATAGCTATTTCCAATTAGGGATAAAACGATTTCGATTTGATCCCCGATTTTCAGTCTTCTATGATTATATCTCCAAACGTATTCCGCCAGATAGAGATACACGCGTTCTCGTCTGATTCCACCTTTGGAAGCTAACATCCGTTTTAAGTATCCCCA
>CAIWXV010000019.1 GCA_903916765.1 uncultured Dehalococcoidia bacterium
CTGAAGAGGAGGTTAAAAACATTACGTTAAATTAATTTTCCCCACTGGCGCCGGGGAAAATGTTTTGCAAAAGTGGGGAATTCCTACTTGCAAAAAACAACTTATGAAGGCTTCAGCCATATCGGTAGAGTTCAGACTGATACAACCCATAGCGATAATAACCGTTCGATTATATTGACCCAGGCAGTAATCTTTCATAAATTCTGCCGAAACAGAGAAATAATAGGGACTGTCTTCATCCACTCTGGCAGGAAGGAGACGGTCAGCTAGCTGATGCGAGATATATTTCGATTTGCTATAAGGTTCATTGGTAAAGAAAAAAGTGCGATTGGGCTGGAGATTTTTATCCGGTGGAGCTGTTGAATGCACCCGGAAAATAATCAGTTTGTAGCCGTAAGTAGGCAGTTTTTGGAATAAATCCACCGTTATTTGGTCTCCTTTAATGAGGGTAACCGTGAAACCGGCTTTTTCCAGATTCTGTGTGATGTCTTGAATGAAAGTCTCGTTAGGATAGAGTGAGCCAAGTTGATCAATGATAGCGGCCTTAGGACGAGTATTAGCCTCCTGTACCGGTCTGGCACAGGAAGTTAAGTTGAATATCGACAGCGCTAAGGTAAGAGTTACCAGAAATATGAGTATCCTTTTCTTCATAGCTAGGGAGTTAGTTCCTTTATCAACAAAACATTAATAAAATGATTGTATCTTGGATTGTCATTCTTTTCCGTTATTTCAAATTCATCCTGAACGGTTTGATAGTGTTCTTTTTCAACTTCTATGACATATGTTCCAAGGGGAGCATTCATAAAGCCAAAGCTACATTTTCCTTTTTCATCGGTAAAGTTTTTCTCAATCGAACCTTGCTCTGAAGGATTTTCAGCCTTTCTCCACATCTTTACAATCGCCAACTGAGTAGGGATAGCCGAAATATCTTTTGGTATTTCCTTCTGTACGTACAGAGTACTATTTGCACTTGTTGGAGGGTTTACCTGTTCAAATACTTTTACTTCGACGTTGAATCCGCCTTCACACCCTGAACTAAACAATGGAAAGATTAGCATGAGTACGAGAATAATTAAATTCGATGTATGTCTTACTAGTTTCAGGGCTTTACCTCTATCGGAGTTAATGTAGCATCCACCATGGGACTACCCTTCTTTGCCAATGCTTCAGGATGTAATTTCAGATTATAATCAATATCTGGTAAACTCTTTTCTTTAACAATGTCACTCCAATCTATAAAAAAACACTATCTTATAGATGAGTTTTAGAGCTATTATTCAGGAGTTCCTGATAAGCCCTTAATGCTTTGTTCAAAGTTGAAATTGGGCATAGTCTCATTTGAAATTGGCGTAGCAGGAGATTGGGAAGAATTCGGATAGCCAGATGGCGGATTGGTTTGCACCGGAGACCGGCTTGGGCCGGATGGAGGCCTGTCACTTATTGTTGCACCGCTTTCTGTCACTATTGCATATAGCTCTTTATAACCTCTTTGGTAACCAACTGGATCTTGAGCATCAGCTCGTGCAATGATTTTCCAGGTGCCGGTCTGAACTGATTTTATAACGGCATTTATAGTATAAGTCTTCCCAGGAATGAATTCGTCTGAAAATTCTAGATCACCGCTCACTTTCTCCAAACCTTCGGGTAAAATTACATAAGCCCTAATATTAATTGAATTTTTAAAATCTGCAAAAAGCATATAAGTTGCTGTGAGATTGACTGGCTTATTTAATAACGGAGGCTCTGAAAAAGACAATTGAACCTGAATCGGTTCAGAGGGTCCACTACAACCCAGAAGTAAAATTGGTAATAGTATTAATATCAAAGATAAAGCGATAGTAAATCCCCTACAGGCTGATTTCATTTAATAAACTCCTCATATTACACTATCTATGTAAATATACGGTAATTAAACGGTAGTATTACAATATATCATCTGTTCATCGCAGATAGACAAAAAATTCCTTTAATGCCACGGTAAGACATTTTTAATCTTCGTTACTAAGTTTTCAAACCAAGAAAGCAATAATTCCAATTTATCCACCGGCTCTATTTCCATTCCCACAGTCGGACTGCCGGAAGCTGTGGTAAATGTCAGGTCATGTCCGTAACCGATATCATTTCCCACGGCTTTGGCTCTAAAATGATAGGTGGTGCTGGGAGTCAAGCCAGTAATATTTAGAGAAAATGTACCAGTAGTAGTTTTGATCAAGCTAGATGTCAAGCTGCCATAATTGGTAGTTGTGCCATATTGGAAATAAACGTAAACCGAAGAAGCCGAGCCCAGAGAACCTAGATTTCCATTCAGCGTCGCTGAATTAGCCGTAACATTGCTGGAATTCGTGGTAGACACTACCACATAATTGATGGTGTTTTGGTACAAAGCCTGGGCAGCATTAACAACTTCACTGCTGGAAATAATATCTGTGAATCTATTCCAGAAATCATGGAAAGTCGTAAGATTCACTGCATTGGTACAGAAAGCATTCCAGATGGGACTAAACCCACCACAATAGTTGTCCGTTCCATCTGTATTGGAATCATACAAGTCCCAGAGAGCACTGGTAACTCTTCCTTCACCGCAATCACCATTTCCCCAACCATTTCCCCATGTTGGAGTCTCTAAATTTTCATAAGACCCATTACCCCAATCATAATAGTAATTATCTTGGACAGCTAAGGCAAAGAAATTGGCCCAACCTTCAGACCATGCTTCATCCGGATCATATACTCCACCCAAATTATGATTAAATAGTATTGGAGGAGTACCTCCGTGAATTAA
Source organism: uncultured Dehalococcoidia bacterium (assembly GCA_903916765.1). Lineage (GTDB taxonomy): Bacteria > Chloroflexota > Dehalococcoidia > Dehalococcoidales > Fen-1064 > Fen-1064. Next base: position 2,783 of record CAIWXV010000019.1, read on the forward strand.
ATGGTATATTCTATGGCCGTATTCATGCTGTACCGTATCTAAGGCTCTGGTTTCGTAGTCATATCGAATCATCAATTGACCACCGGTATAACCGTTGTACCATGAGGTCTGGAAGAGAGGAGTCTCATCGGGATATATGGCAGTTACCTTTGGCATAGTATAATGAGGGCCTCTGGCACTATCTTTTAAAAAATAGTAAACACCACGATTATAATAATCATTTGCCATAGTCTCATAAACCCGCCAAGCACCGCCATGTTCAAATGTTGTTTCTGAAAACCCGGTCCACCATCCGACATCGATATCTGATCCCGAAGGAGGACTGAAAGGGCCTACTTCAGTATGATATGGAGATAAATAGCCGTATTTCAATACCTCGGCATAATCAGTTTGAGTTGCGACGCTTATATAAAAATTATGGGTAGGTTTCTCTATGGTAATGCTAAATTCCCCCGGACCAAGGGGATTACCTTGTGAATCGTAACCACCACCGGTAGTTCCGTAACCGATTGCTAGCTGGGTTGAAGCATCAATAATATATATTCCTCCCCACACCATGGGTTGATCCTCGTCAGGCGGAGGATTACCTGTATGCGGAGTAACGTTACTGGTAATTTTGCAATAACATCCACCGTGAATTCTCAAAGGGTTAACGAAGCTAGTCTGCACTACTTGACCGGATTTGTTTGTTTGTTCTATATTCACTTTGGCTGTTTTACTATAACTAATAGACGGATCAATATTGGGATAAGGTATATTCGGTAATGGCTTAGCAGGGGGTTGGGAAGGTGCTGGGTATCCCGGAGGCGGAGCAACCTGTACTGGCGAAGACTGCTGAAGGGAATTATTCGGGCGTGTATTACTAATAACAGCATTATTCTCTGTTATTGTGACGTATAATGCCCTAACTTCATTTATCCCATTTCCAGAGATATTACTTGCGATCTCCCAAATTCCTGTTTTTATCGATTTTACTGTGGCTTCCAAGGTATAAGTCTTACCAGGTGTCAATTCTTGTGTCGTTTCCAAATTGCCATTCACTTTCTCGAAGCCTTCCGGCAAGATTATGCGGGCTGTTGCTTTTAATGAACTCTTAGTGTCTGTAGACAAAATAAAAGTTGTCGTCAGATTAACGGGTCTATTTAATACCGGAGGTTCGGAAAATGAAATGTTTAGATCAACTTTGGAATTTAGCGTGGAAGGGCTAGGGGGTAGGGAAGACATTTTCCCTTGTACATTTCCAATAGCTACAGTACCGCTATGGAGTGTTAAATCAGTTATCGATTCAGAATTGGTGTCCACTAGCATGATGTCCATAGGATTGATCATGCTAATATCATCTATACCCTGATTAGCAGTGAAGTGGAGAGAGCAGAGTGTACCGGACCCAGTGACACCTCCAGCTCCACTAGCCCCCATTATCACGTAAGCGATATTAGTAACTTGACCATTGGTATTGTCGATGGTGGGTGCAACGTGGTAAGTCGAACCCCCGTGGGCTTGCGCAAAAGAGCTTATGAAAGTCCCTTCAGTAACTCCTGTGCATTGAACTTTAGTAGCATCAAAATCGACATTTCCTTGCCAACCCCGGATCGCAGTTTGAGTATCTATTACTAGATCAACGGTAAAAGAAGCTCCATTGTCTACGGTCTGTTCTATAGGAGAAATGCTTGCCGAAGGGTGATACAGTTTGAAATCGACCAAAATAGCATGTTCACTTACTATATTGGTAAAAGTGTAAGTGTTATTTTCTAATTGGTCTGCAAAGTAATTGCCATCTATCCAGACACTACTAATAACATATCCAGTATTGGGAGTAACTGTGAAGGATTGACTGGACCCGTAGTTGGCTGTAACCATCCCGCTGGGTGAGATAGAACCATGGGAACCTGCACCGGCAAAAATACCGAAGGTCTCGATAATAAAAGTAACCACTACCGTGTGCTCAGCATTGACATTGGATACCACGTAAGGGTTTGTAATAGCCACTGGATTGCCATTATCCGTGATGCTGGCAATATGATAACCGGTGTCGGGCGTGATATTGATTGTAGCGTTTTCTCCGATGTTTACCGATTGGCTGGCTGGGCTTACTGAACCGTGACCACCGGAAACAGAAGCATTCACAGTATAGCTTGGAGCATAGGTGGCATAGATGGAATAGGCCTGACTGTACCTGTAGTACCCATAGATGGGATTTACTGCGACAAACGGTGAAGCTGGGTTAATGTAAGCAGAATTATCCGCGCTAACCACGCAATCGCTGAAATAAGGCGCATACCAGACCTTAGCATATGAGCTAGCAAAAGTCGGTCGGGAAACTCGGGTACCTCCGCCAGCCTTGGCCAGTGACCGGAATCCCAATTGAAGGTTATTGATATCATCAATAGTCCACCGTTTATTGGTGCTCCGATTGCAACTTTCGAAATCATCTCCATTGGCATAACCATACCAGCCGGTATAGTTGGCTACCATAGGCAGAGTACCTAAAACCGTAACTGTTCCATTCGATTTTAAAACAAAGTCACTTTGAGTACTACCGGTTGGGTCGGTCCCTGTGCCGGAAAGCTGATTTTGTGCCCTGTGAAATAAGTCCACTTCCAATATCCGGTTATTACTTAAATTACCACTGGAGAAATTATACAGGTCAAGCTGATAGTTGACTGTATCCGTAGATTGTACCCAGGTGGAGTCATTGGCATCGTTAACCAGTTGGTAGTTATCTAGACTATTTCCGTCGCTTCCGGTTAATTGGGAGGAATCCCCAGTAGCATCCGGATTAATGATTACGGATGAAGCCAGATAGTCACCCATCAGGTAAATATAAGTGGGATCAATGGCAATGTCATTAGCGCTGGCTATCACATTGAGAAAGTAATCTGTCCCATTAACCACCGGACAATTGTTGAAGGTAAGGTCACACCTCCTGACGACATTGGCTGTAAAATCGAAACAGCCTTCAGCTGAGGCAGCAACCTGCGGGCTGGTTCCCAGTGTCACAGGTTCGAAATGGTTCACAAAGGCCTTAACATGAACGTTCAAAGTTCTGGAACATTTTAGATAGACACTTACGGTATTGATCGTTCCATTATTGGGAGCATAACACTCCAAACCCTGTCTGGAAACATAGTAAACCGGGTCTCCGGTCTCTCCGTCAATGGTATATGAGGTCAACTGGCTAGCCGAAGCTCCTTGGGAAGTATAGCCAAAGGTATCTCCCACGGGTTGGATTTTAATCGGGTAGGAAGCCGTGGATAGAAATCCAGAGTTATCATTTAATGCAATTGTTGTTGAATTAGGAATTGACCAGTCCAGCCATGCCCATTTTCCAGCACTATCAATAGCTTTCACGCGATAGAGCTCACCGATTTTCCCGTTCTTATAATCTTTGCCGCCTGAGGCAGTGCGATTACCCTGTTTCCCCGCTGCGTAGAAAGCAATCGAATTGACAGCATAATCCGGCCGGTGAAAGAGGACATGGCCTTTGCCATCATAGACATCAGTATCCGTGACTTTGGAGATTTCGGTTCCGTCTGGCTGTTTACCCACTGTATATTCTTGCGCCAGTGAGGGTTGAAGATAGGCTTTCACTCCGGTTTGAGTGTAGTTGAATATCAGTTTGTTAGTTGAGAGCGGCTTCTTAGCAGTTAGGGTAAAATCCAGACCACCAAGTTCATTCATGCCGGTGGTATTATCTACCGGATAGTAGATGATATCCGAGGTCTCGCTTGAGAAACTTACAGTATTATTGGCAGTCACAGTGGTACTGGTGGAAAGAGTTCCATTGTCCGTGTAGCTTAATACCGGAGAAGTCAAAGCCAGGGTAAATGAAGTATCACTCCAGCGGTTAACCGTAAAAGAAGGCGTAAAGGAGGCGCTGCCGTTACCGACCAGAATACTGCTTTCAGAGCCCTTATATTGGATTTTATAGTTGTTTTTAACGGCCTGCTCGGTCACCGTAACTCCGGAAAAGGTATCCGGAACAGGGTTGACATTAGCCAGAGAGATTACGTTAGCTGATACGGGTAGTTGTGAGGATGGGATTGGAGGATTTTCGGAAAGATTTGTGAAATAAGAGGTTTGAGAGTTGCCTGAAATCATGGAAGGATTGGGGACTAATTCCAGAATAAGCAGGGCAACTAAAATGATTCCAGACCAGATGAATCTCTTCGAGCCGGGGGAAAACTGCAGGAGACTTTTCATAGGGAACCCTCCTTATAAGTTAGGCGGTTATCCGGTTCACGCTAGCGGATTATTTGCATTGGCAACAAAGCGAGATATTTCCTTCCACATCCGGTCTTAATTCTCCAATATCCCCAACCATTAGCCAGTAGTAACAAACGTTGAAGTATTTAGGGTTTCAAATTTCACTCGGCAATTAGATGTCGCAAGCATGCGCTGGTATTGGTTAACCGATACTTGACCTTAGCATACCATCTGTCTATTAAAGTTAAGTTAAGACGTCGTTAAATTATCGTTAATTTTCAGAAATTCGAAAAGTTATTGTGAAGCGTAACCAGATCAGTTCGAAGCACAAATTGGAAAAATCTATTCTCGAAATGACCTAATAAGTTGTTATTTTTGTTTCTTTAATTTATCGTTGGCCGAGATTTATTTAATAGATGAATCAAGAGCGTTTTGGTCGATCATTTCCAAATCTGAAGCTAAGTTCGAAAGATTTAGTTCTGTGTATTGTACAGTAGCGCCCTCCATTTTTAGCCTCAAAACAGTGGTAATGTTCAATAGGGAGAACTGCTTAAGTCCAAATGCTATCTTAAGTAGTTTGAGCTATGAAGCAAGACCGTTTCAAAAGACAATAAACATCCCAAGCATGAGGAGCAAGCTCTACTCCATCATGAGACCTTCTGCACTTGCTTGCTAGCACTCCATAGCGACAGCGCCAGCATCGCTACGGACAGCAGCAAGTAGATGTAGTTCTGGTATGCTCCAGGCGGCGTGTGTGAAAAAGTGATTGGCTTGAGTTGCCCGATTAACATACGCCCCATGGTTTCCAGTAGCTGCATACCCCACATCAACGGCACCAGCGAACGGTACCGCAGGATAACCACCCATTGAATCAGAGCATAGATGAGCTGCTCGGCGCCCCACAGCGCAAAGGCAAGAATGACTTCATTTGCACCGCCTACATCCAGGTTCATACCGGCAATACTGCCTGCTCCACCGTCATGGGAAAATATATGAATACAGCTTCGCACGGTACCGATGACGGCGATAAGAATAAAGAAGTAAAGCGGAAGTTTAATCCCACGGATGGTATTATCAGCTTTAGCTGGGAAAATAATAGATAAAATCGTTTTCATCCTATGGTCTCCTCGTGGTTTATTTAGCGGTTTTGCGATTGAATGAACCGGTTAATAGCTTCAGCCACCTTTACGGGCTGATCGAGATTATCGAAGTGGCTGGCGTTCGTGATCCATTCCAACCGTATGTTGGGACATTTCATCGCCACATCCGCAAAGATGGATGGAGGCTGGGCCGCGTCACTATCAGCCTGTAATTGGAGAACCGGAAAGGGGAAATTGTTGTTGCAGATTTTGCCGATGGCGGTGTCGAGGTCCCAATTGCTATGTTTGAAATACTTTGGAACCATATTAACCACTCCCGGTCGTGAAAACTCATAGACCAGGTAATCTCGATCCTCCTGCTTAAAAGGGGTAGTCATGCGGCGTTTATAAACAAAGTCAATGAACCAGCCAACATCGTGCATCATGAAGGTTGCTATCCAGTTGTTTTGGAATATGAGCCATTGCGGTTTTTGAATATAACCTGCTATCTTGCTACGGTTTTCATTTTGAATCAAATCGGCTTCCATGCGGACTTATCCAAGAATGCGTCCTGGGTGATCGCTAACGAGCACGCTACCGATGATGGAGCCCCAATCATGAGAGACAACGTAGAACTTCACGATATCAAGCCCATTCATCAATTCTACAATCTGCCCGGCAACGACGTGCCAATCGTAATTTCCATCTTTCAAGTCCGAACGGCCATAACCCTTCATGTCAATGGCAATGAGTCGGAAGTTGTGGTCTACCTGCGGGAGTACATAGCGCCAGGAGTACCAGCCTTCGGGTAACCTGTGTAAAAACAAAGTCACTTTGCCTTCAGGGTTGCCTTCGTCTATATAGTGCCATTGCAGGCCATTTACCACCCGATCTTGGTGATTGAACTGGGCGTCAATTGCATCATGTTTGCCTTGGAAAACGGCCCGAAATTTCGCATACTTCTGGGACAGTTTCCTTGCGTGGATTGGGGCGTAAACCCAGACGAATACTGCTACCACGAGCCCACTGCCTACTAAAATTAGCACCAATATTATCAGAATATCCCTTATCGTGATTATTCTCCTTGTGGGACTATATATGCTTTATTGTAATTCGCTATGATGTCGTTAGCAACGTTTTCGCACTCTTTTGTTAATGTTCTACAATTTTGTCACCAGCTAAATGTTCAGGGAAAATGTCACCATGGAGAATGTGACATTGAACCAACGGGAACATAACAGGCTGAGAATACTCAATGAAGTCAATCTGGGTAGATTGAAAATCCAACAG
>CAIWXV010000020.1 GCA_903916765.1 uncultured Dehalococcoidia bacterium
GACGGCATGTCGCTGACCTTATAAGAGGATTGGATAAACGACTATTACCCGATATGCGCAGGCTGGTCGATGAGCTAAAGAGCCTAAAAGCGGAAAAAGGGGAGGTTTGGTTGACCACTTTGGTGGAAGATGGAGCTAGGAGGAAACGACTTGTTAACGAACTGGTTGAACTATTAATCACGACTGAGAATATAACATTGCCACTTCTCCCAATCCTCATGCGTTATTTTCTCATTGAAACGATACCGAGCGTCGCTGGTGACGAGACATCTAGCCACAAGCGTTTGCCTTTGGACGACCAACTATTGGAACAAATCGCAGATGGGCAGGAATCCATCGGAGCATTTCACTCTACACCAATAGGCATGCAACCAATATATAAACAGCCTATCAAGGAAGAACCATTGGAAGATGGTGAGCGTTTATCCCAATTCGCAAGTTTAGCCGGCATCAATCTTGATGATTTTACTCCGGGAGAACAAAAACGGATATTAACACATTTGGATGCAATTGATAATGATTATGAAAAAAGTTCCAAAACAGGGATGTCTTCTAAGGACTATTTCGGCGACCGGGCTGACTCCGAGAAAACGCAATGGCAAAGGTTGGTTAAAAAAATAAAGAGATTGGCAAAAGGTAACTCAGTAAGCACAGATTAACGATTCTCTTTGTATTTACTTAGGAAAACGGCGATGTTCTAAATAATCGCCGTTTTTTTTGTTTACTTTTGCTAGTTTGGCACCTCTTATAAGTGAGGAGTAAACAAAATGCCTTTGGCTCATCTTGTTCTGCAGTACCCAGATTGGCAATCCGGCAAAATTCGTCTGCTCGCCGCAACGAAAAACAGAACAGCATTAGCAGCTTTCAAAAAAGCCGCTCTGGAAGAGGCGCATCTCAACCTACTTGGTTGCGATGATGCCGTTCTCAGAATCGAATACGAAGAAGAATTGCATAAGCTTGAGAAGCTGCTTAATGCTCTAATTCCCGATAACGCGGAGTCGGATAATGACTAGGATTACAGGCAAAACACCAGTCAAGCCCACCGTTACCAAAATACCATCCAAGACGCCTAAAGCCGTGAGCGTAGTTGTAAATATCAACCCTGGCACAGCTTCACTGACTCAAAAACAGGAATGGAAGCATTTTTGGCAAAAAATAATAGCTGAAGCAAAAGGGATGCCCCTTAAATAATTTGGAACAGGCAATCCGTTTTGGCACACCTGGTGGCGGTCAATGCGTCTCCGCCATGACCACAAAATTTGGCGGTGTGTCCAAACGTAGGATTGAGCGAAAATCTAAGAAATCATTAGAACGATAAGTCTCCAATACCCGCCATCTAATGGGAATAATTCCCGAAGGGAACTTTTGATCATTGACAGTTAATTGGCAGATCGCATAACAATGGAGAGACCCAACCATATTGGTTAATAGAGACGGATTTTTGAAAAACCCGTCTAGAGATGCATTTATGAATGACGCTTTAACTATTATCAGGGTGAGTGCCGAAGACCAACTTAAGGGGTATGGTCCCGATGTGCAATGGGAAGATGATGTTCTCCCTGCCGCGCAGCTTCTTGGTTTGACCGTGAGCGAAACCTACCGGCGTGTGATTCAGGAATCAGCTACCGGTTATGAGCGTACTAAATTCGAAGCGGCGGTTAGAGAGGCATTAGCGCTCTACGACCGCGGTGAAATTAACGCCCTCTTATTTCCCAGAGTAGATCGTGAGACACGCTTTGTATTTGGCTCATTCCCTTTGTTGGCAGAGGTTGTGAGGTCAGGTTTACGCGTCTACTTCGCCAGAGAGAAGTTGGCTCTAGACCCAAATGATCCAGAAAGCGTGGAACGTTACCTGAACAAGGCAACACAGGCACAGGCTTATGTTCAAACCATGAAAGCGAACACATCAAGAGCAAAACGGAAACTTCTCCGAGATGGGAAGTTCCCGCAAGGCACCGGCGTTGGCGTTTATGGCTATTCATGGAATAGGACCACCAAGAAGCGAGAAATTATAACTGATGAAGCAGAGGTGGTAAACGAGATATTCACCATGGTGGCAACTGGGAAGAGTTTTGTTTCAATAGCCAGAAGTCTAAACGAACGCTGCATCCCCACAAAAGGGTCAAATAACGGGGAACGAAAGCACTGGCATAGCCTAACTATTAGACGAATGGTCAAGAATACCTCGTATATAGGTAAAACCTATTTTGGGGTAACTTCACGATTGAGCAAAGCAAAAACCGTGACACATCCGCAGGATAAATGGATACTATTAGAGAAGGTAACGCCACCGATAATCAGCGAGGAATTATTTAACCAAGCTAACTCGGAACTGGATAAGCCGAAAGTGAGAACAGGTCGCCCAAAAAATGAATACCTGTTAAGGCATCACACTTTTTGTGCAATTTGCGGGAAACCATTAGTAGGGCATTGTCTCGGCAAAAAGTATCGGTACTATCAGTGTAACAGTGCGAGGCCTTATGAAAACCACAGCAAGATGTGTAATGCGCTTTATATTCGGGCTAACGACCTTGAGGAACTGGTCTGGACCAGGGTTAGAGAGGTGCTGAGTAATCCGGAGATCGTGTTAAAGGAGCTTTCAAATATAACCGACTCTAATCAGACTGACTCTTTGGATGCCGAAATAAAGACACTGGAAAAGAACTTACGGAATTATGATGAACGCCGTCGTAATTTGCTAGAGGCAATGGAACTTGGAGAGTTCGAAAAAAACGAAATCCTTGACCGGCTGAACAAGGTTAAACGGCTCCAGGTTGACGACGAGATTAAATTAAACGACCTGAAAAAGACCAGAGTCCACATAGAAAGTCTGGCTAACGCCCGTGTAAAAATCGGCGAAATATACGACCGTGTGATGGCAAATCTACAAAATTGCACACCGGAATTAAAAGCACTCGCCTTAGATGCCCTCGATATCAAAGTATATGCCGAAGGAACTGACAAAGTGGAAATTCAGGGTGTCATTCCACTAGAGTTAGCTTTACCTACCACTGCACAAACATCGGCATGACAACGTGTAGATAGTTATCTGTACCCACCGGCTTGATAACACCGGGGCTGGAAGGGTTGGTCATTTCCAATGTCACCTTAGCTTCTTTCAGCACACTCAGCACGTCGGTCAGGTATTTGCCGTTGAAAGCAATTTTGGCTTCCTGCCCTTCAACCGTAGCGTCAATCTCACCAACATCTTCGCCAAGTTCTTCGGATTTGGAGGATATGGTAATTTTACCCGGGGTTAATTCGCTTCCGGGAGTCATTACCAATCTGACGATACCACTACCGTCGCGGGCAAAGATGGAAGCCATTTTACAGGCTCTTAAGAAATCGGCGACATTCACAGTAGCTTTTGCGGCGAAGCTTTGCGGAATCAATTGAGAATACTTGGGGAAAGTGCCCTGAACCAATTGGGACACAAGTTCGGTTTTCTTCATGTGGAATAACACCTGGCTCTTATTCGGGTTGACTGTAAGTCCGATTGTCTCTTCATCATCGCCAATCAGTCGATTTAACTCGTTCAATGTTCTTGCCGGGATAATGACCTCTGCTTTCTCCTTGACGGAGGTTGCCAGAGGCATTCTGTAAACTGCCAGGCGGAATCCATCTGCCGCAGCAAGCGTAACCAGATTGCCTTCGAATTGAGCATCCACGCCGGTCAAAACTGGGCGGGACTCCTCTGTTGCCGCTGCAAACCCGACATCGTTGATGCCCTGTCGTAGAGCGGCGAGTTCAACTTTGGTCTTGATGCCTTCATCAACTTTCGGTATCGGCGGGAAGTCTTTGGCATCCACACCACTGATGCGGGCTTCATAACGGGCACATTTTAATTCCAAAGTTTTGCCAACCAGTTTCATTTCGACTTTTTCACCAGCCGGTAGGGAATTGACGAATTCGGTCAATAACCGAGCCGGTACCGTGATGGCGCCTTCTTCTTCTACTTTGGCACCAACCCAGTGGCTGATAGCCATTTCCAGGTTGGTAGCGACTATTTTAAGGCGCGATTCATCAGTTGCCAACAACACATTATTGGTAATTGGTAGCGTTGTTCGGGTAGCAACTGCCCTGCCAACAATGCCAAGTCCTTTGCTCAAATTTTCCTGTAAACACGATAGTTTCATAGTTCTCTTCTCCACTGGATATTTAGGGTGTAGTTAGGTAGTATATAACAATTGGGGATGATGTACAAGGTGTTTTTTTCGGTAACTTTGTGTTAGTATCCCTTTTCTGCCAGTTTCTGTAAAACAAGTCGTGCTTTCTGTGCCGCTCGACTGCGGTGACTGATCCCATTTTTCATATCCGGCGGCAATTCCGCCATCGTCATACCAAGTTCGGGGAAATAAAAGACAGGGTCGTAGCCGAAACCACGCTCTCCGTGGGGTTCGAAAGTGATAAAACCGTGGCACTCACCGGAGCAGAACTCTACCTGTCCTTCAGGTTTGACAATAGCAATCACGCACCGGAAATGAGCGGTGCGTTTTTCTTCGGGAATATTTTTGAGTCGAGATAGCAGGTAATTTACCCGCTCTCTATCCGAGACATCTTTACCTGCATAGCGGGCAGACATTATGCCGGGCTCTCCGTTCAGAACGTCGACTTCCAATCCCGAATCGTCCGCAAGTGATAACATACCACTTTCTTTGGCTAACGTAACTGCTTTGAGACGGGCATTTTCTTCGTAAGTTTTCCCAGTTTCTTCCACCTTAATTTTAATGCCCAGTTCGGTGGGGAGTGTCAGTTCAAAAGGAATGCCTTGTAAAAGACTGCGGTACTCGCGCAGTTTACCGAGATTATTGGTTGCCAGGAGTAGTTTGGGTTGCAAGTGTTCCTCCTGAGAATAGACAATTTCAGTCGTAGTTTAACAACTCAGGAGATTAGTGTCAAATTTGTATTTGAAAATGTATCTGGAGATGAAGAGAGGTTTGTACCCTTCCCCACTTCGAGATTCATTTGGTCGTATCTCCCTCAGAATGACAGTGTGAGACTTACTCGCCCAGTATCAAATTATCAATTAGCCGTGTGTTGCCGTATCTGACTGCCATCGATACCAGCGCCGATTTTTTGATGGTATGTAGTTCTTCCAACGTTTCTGTATCGGCGATGCTGATGTAGTCGATATTTGCCAGCGGTTCTTTTTGAATGATTGCGGTCATTTGCTCTAGTATGTTTGTGGTGTTTCTTTCACCGTGTGAAAAGAGGTCTTTTGCCAGTATCAGTGATTTATATAAGGCCGGCGCTGATTTCCTCTGTTCCGGAGTCAAGTAAACGTTCCGACTGCTCATTGCCAGTCCGTCAGGCTCACGTACCGTCGGGCAGACAATCACGTTGAGGTTCATATCAAGTTCTTTAGCCATTTTTTTGATGACTAGAGCCTGTTGAGCATCTTTTTGCCCGAAGTAAGCATTGTCCGGTTGAACGATATTGAACAGTTTATTGACAATGGTAGTCACACCCCGGAAATGAGTCGGGCGGAAATTGCCCTCCAATGGCTTGGTGAGTTTATCGACTGTAACCCAAGTATCGTAGCCTTCAGGGTACATCTCTTTATCGGCAGGGAAGAAAACGATATCTGTACCTTCTTGCTCCAGCATTGCCAGGTCGCGTTTCAGGTTGCGGGGATATTTGGAAAGGTCTTCCGTAGGTGCGAACTGGGCAGGATTGACGTAAATACTGACTACCACCGACTTGTTTTCTGCTTTGGCTTTTCCGACCAGAGACAGATGTCCTTCGTGGAGGTAGCCCATCGTGGGCACAAAACCGATAGGCTCTTTTAATTTGATCCTGATAGCTTTCATTTCAGCGATAGTTTCAATGATTTTCATACAAATCTGACTGCTTAATAAGTCCCTTCTCCCCTCAAGAGAGAAGGAGGTTTTGGTTAATTTTTATCGGCCTTCAATTCCTTGAGGGCGGTTTCATCCATCGGGAAGCTCTGTTGTTCAGTAGGGAATCTGCCGGCTTTCACATCCTCGAAATACTCGGCGAGAGTACTTGACATAATATCACCAAGCTTGGCATACTGCTTCGCATGTTTCGGTATGAAATCGGAGAACATCCCGAGTATATCGTTGATGACCTGAACCTGTCCGTCACAACCGGCACCGGCACCGATGCCGATGGTAGGGATTTTAAGTTTCTGCGTGATGAGTGTTGCCAGTGGGGCAGGGATGGTCTCGAAGACTACGGCAAATGCCCCTGCTTGTTCCAGAGCCAGTGCATCATCGAGTAGTTTTTTAGCGGCTTCCGCCGTTTTACCCTGTATTTTGTGCCCACCGAACTGATTGATAGATTGTGGAGTCAATCCGATGTGTCCCATTACCGGGATACCGCATTCCACGATTCGTCTGACTTTATCGGCGACAGTCGCCCCGCCTTCGAGTTTAACCGCCTGAGTACCGGCTTCCTGTATAAATCGAGCGGCATTTCTCAAAGCATCTTCGACGGAAATGTGGTAAGTCATAAAAGGCATATCGCCAATCACCAGCGCATGTTCCGTGCCTCTGACCACGGCTTTGGTGTGGTGAATCATAACATCCATTGTTACGGGGATAGTGTTTTCGTAGCCGAGGATGACATTGCCCAGACTATCGCCGACTAAGATAAGGGGGATACCGCACTTGTCCACGATTCTGGCAGTGGGGTAATCGTAAGCGGTGAGCATGGTGATTTTCTCACCCTTGCGTTTCATTTCAGGGATGTCATTGATAGTAACCCTTCTTACTGTTGGTGTCATTTTTATACCTCTTTAAGAAAAAATGGCTTGCTTTTATGCCCCTTTCTTCCTAGTGATTTTGTTTTGGGAGTCGACGTAGATGACTCTGGGTTGATAATGTTTCAGTTCATTTTCTTCGAAATTGCTGTAGGTAAGGATAATGACGATATCGCCTTTGCTGAATAAACGAGCGGCGGCGCCATTGAGGCAAATTTCACCGCTTTTACCCTCGATAGTGTAAGTAACTAAGCGGTTACCGTTATTCACGTTCACGACATGCACTTGCTCAGAAGGGAGGATATCAGCTTCTTTCAAAAGCTCGCGGTCGATGGTGATGCTCCCTTCATAGTTGATGTTGCAGCCGGTCACGGTAGCGCGGTGGATTTTACTTTTTAGCATTGTTCTCATGTTATTCCTTCCTACAGCATGAATTATTTAATGCGGAGACTTTCCATTTGATTTACGCTTAGTGCCGGTATCCAATAGGGCAAGTAACTCGTCGGCTTTATCCTCGTCGATTTTTCCTTTTGCTAGTGCAATGGGGATAGTTTGAAGACCGAGTTCACAATAGGTGGATAAAACGTCAGGAGCCTCTTTCTTTAGAGAATCGAGGTGTTTTTTGACAGTAACGGTATCGCCACGGGCAATGGGGCCTGTAAGACACTGAGGGATACCGACATTAGCGATGTTATTGAGTGTTCCTTTCAATAGAGGTAGAAGTGCCTGTGTTGCTTGCTCGCGCGGGATGCCGAAGGTCTGCCACAGGTCATCTGCCAGCTTTACCAGTGTTACCAAGTAGTTGCTGGCAATTACTGCCGCCGCATGGTACATGACTTTGTCGCTGGCTTTCAGTTCAATCCAATTGCCGTTCAGGGCATCGGACATTTGTTTAAGTGTAGTCAAAAGAGGTTCCTCAGCTTCGATGGCAAAAGTCGAGCCGGGGATATTATCGATTGCCTGTTTGACACTGGCGAAGGTTTGCAATGGGTGAAAAACTCCGACATCGGTGCCCATTTGACGGGCAGGTTGCAGAATTTCAATGGAGTCGGCACCGCTACAATGCACAACACTTTGTCCTTTGTGCCATCGCAATTCGGAGGCGATAGCCGGGATGACGCTATCCGGAGTGGTGATGAAGACGAGGTCAGCAGTATCGGCTACGCATTGATTATTATCGACTACTTTACAGTTGTCGATTGACTGAACCAGTTTTTCTGCCGAGGTACGGGTACGACTAGATACAGCGGCTACTTTGTAGCCCTGTTCATTCAGTCTCGTTGCCAGGGCGGTACCGACAGTACCGGCACCGATAATGCCGATTTTCAGCATCTAATCCTGACCTCCGTAAAATATAAATGCCCTCTCCGACATAGCCTGAGAGGGCATTTTCCCACCAATTGTTCTCTTGCCGTCTCGGTCGTGTCCGATCCAAGCGACCCATTGGAACATTTTAATTTTCTCCGGGGTTTTCACCCCGCAGAATTAGATAGCTTACACCTATCTTCACTTTTGATACTAGCACTGGGAATTCAATTTGTCAAGAGAAATAGTAGTTGTTACATCGATTTAACTCTGGTGATATAATTGTGTCAGTAAAGCTGGCTGGAGGGTAAAGTGCACGAGGCATTGCTTTATGGGAAGCTTCCCCACTCCGTAGTTCGATGTCATACCTGCCAGTGGCATTGCACTATCAATCCCGGCAAAACCGGCGTTTGCCGGATGTACCGGAATGAAAACGGCATCCTTTATAGTCTCAATTATGCCCTCGTCTCCTCCGGTGCCGCCGACCCTATCGAGAAAAAGCCCCTCTTCCATTTCCACCCAGGCACTCAGGTGTTTTCCCTGGGAAGCTGGGGCTGTAATTTTCATTGTATCGATTGTCAGAACTGGGAAATCTCGATAGCTGAAGAAGTGGTGGCTAATTCGCAGAAAGTCTCACCTGAGACCGCTATCGGAATTGCTAAACGTTTTCAGTGTCAGGGGATTGCCTGGACTTATAATGAACCGTCGATGTGGTTCGAATATACCCTGGACTGTGCGAAGCTGGCAAAACAGGAAAATCTCTATACAGTCTATGTGACGAATGGTTATCTCAGCCAGGAAGCGCTGGATATTATCGGACCTTATTTGGATGCCTGGAGGGTGGATGTCAAGGGTTTCTCCGATGCTCTTTATCATAATCTGACAAAAATAACTCATTGGCGGGGCATACTCGAAGTTGCCCAGCGTGCTAAGACGAAGTGGAATATGCATGTGGAAGTCGTGACCAATATTATTCCCACGATGAACGATGACGACGAACAACTTCAGGGGATTGCCGTCTGGATTTATAAGGCGCTTGGTGAGGAGACTCCCTGGCATGTTACCAGGTTCCACCCCAGTTATCAGGTAGCAAATTTGCCTGCCACGCCTATGGTTACTCTGGAGCATGCTTACGATATCGGGCGTAAAGCCGGTTTAAAGTTCATTTATCTCGGTAATGTGCCCGGTCATATTAGCGAGACTACTAGCTGCTATAATTGCGGCAAGCCGGTGGTAGAGCGGTTTGGCTATCAAACGAGAATTATCGGTCTGAATGACTCCTGTTGTCAGTTCTGCGGTACTAACCTTAATTTTAGGATTCGTAGAGGAGGGTAGAATGATTAGGAAACCTGTGGTTGACGGTCAATTTTATCCATCTTCGGCGGAAGAGCTGAAAGAGATGATTCACGGAATGGTCGATGAAAAAATTACCAAAGAGGATGTAATCGGATATTATGCTCCCCACGCCGGATATATCTATTCCGGGCTGGTAGTCGGAGCAACTATATCACATGTTAAACTCAAGGATACATTTATTATTATGGGTCCATCTCATACCGGTATGGGTGAACCATTCAGTATTATGACGGCAGGAAAGTGGCAGACACCTCTGGGAGATATTGAAATCGATTCGGAACTAGCTAAAGCTATTATTGCTAATTCCAGTTATCTCAAAGAAGATTCTTTAGCTCATCTTCAGGAACACTCCATCGAGGTCCAGTTGCCGTTCATTCAATATTTCAAATCGGATTTCAAATTTGTGCCTATTGTTCTGTCACATGCCGATGCTTCTGTGTACCGGAATATCGGAAAAGCGATTGCTAAAGCCACCAAGGATTCCGGTAAAGAAGTGGTGCTGGTGGCTTCCGGTGATATGAATCACTACGAATCGCAGAAAATAACGCGTACTAAGGATCAGCAGGCGATCGAGTCCATTTTGAAATTGGAGCCGGGTGAGTTATTGGAGCGTGTGAAGGAATTCAATATTTCGATGTGCGGCTATGGGACTGCCGCCTGCCTGATTTACGCTGCCAAAGAATTAGGTGCTAGCAAAGCGGAACTGGTCAAATACCAGACCAGTGGCGATGTTGTCGGCGATTATTCCAGTGTGGTAGGTTATGCCGGTATTCTGATAGTGAATAAAAAAGAATCCCCGCAGGTCAAACTGGCGAGAGAGACAATCGAGGGTTATATCAGGAGTAGCAAACTTCCTGCTCTAAAAACAATTCCTTCTGAGATGAAGGGTAAAGCGGGAGTGTTTGTTTCTTTACATAAGGGTGATGAACTACGTGGTTGTATCGGCACGATTGAACCGTCCGAAGATAATATTGCACAGGAGATTATGCAAAATGCCATCAGTGCCGCTACCAGAGACCCGCGCTTCTTCCCTGTGACTGCAGATGAGTTTCCCCTGTTAGATTACAGTGTCGATGTTTTGACAGAACCTGAGCCAATCAATAGTGAAAGAGACTTAGACCCGAAGAAATACGGAGCGATTGTCGAGGCAGGTTGGAGAAGGGGACTTTTGTTGCCTGACCTTGAAGGTGTGGACACGGTGGAACGACAGCTTGAAGTTTGCCGTATGAAGGCGGACATCGAGCCTGATGAGCCGGTAAAACTCTACCGTTTTGAAGTCAAGAGATATAAATGACACTATTGTGTCATTCCGATGTAAATCGGGATCCAGGAGTCAAGAGGGGACATGAAAACCCTGAATGAAGGCAAGAAGTCGGGATTGTTAGGAGTAAAAATCCCTATCGATAATGTTATACTGAGCGAAGCGAACGTATCTCGGGGTTGATAGGGAACGAGATTCTTCATTACATTCAGAATGATAATAACACTAGTCGGCAGGCCAGTAATCGTGAATAGTACTACTATAATTAATCACTTTCGCACATTGGGAAAATTCAATGGACATGTTTGAAAAGCAGTTTGAAGAATTGAAGAAGAAAGAGGCACCGCTGGCGGCAAGAATGCGTCCGACCACGCTTGGAGAATTTGTCGGACAGGAGCATCTGGTCGGCTCAGACCGTGTTTTCAGGAAGGCGATTGAATCCGGCCAATTACCTTCGATGGTACTCTGGGGGCCGCCCGGTAGTGGCAAGACTACCTTGGCTTTTATCATTGCCAATACCACGTCGTCTCATTTCAGTTCCGTCAGCGCCGTGACCGCCGGCGTAGCCGATTTGCGCCGTATTATCGAAGAAGCAAAAGAACGCAGGAAGTTGTACCAGCAGAAGACTATTCTTTTCATCGATGAGATCCATCGTTTCAATAAGGCCCAGCAGGATGCCGTCCTACCTTTTGTTGAAGACGGCACCATCACGCTGATTGGTGCTACTACCGAAAACCCGTCTTTTGAAGTCATTTCGCCGTTGCTATCGCGTGCCCGTGTTTTCACGCTAAAACCGCTCGCTGAAGATGAAATCGGTGTCATTGTCCATCGGGCATTGCAGGATAAGGAAAAGGGTCTGGGCAATATCAAAGTTGAGATTGAAGATGATGCCCTCCAACAGTTGATTACGGTGTCGAATAGCGATGCCCGTATTGCTCTCAATACTCTGGAACTGGCGGTAATGACCACTCCTCCCGATAGAGAAGGCTTGCGTCATATCACTTTGCCAATTATCGAAGATGCACTGCAACACCGGGCTTTGCTTTATGACAGGGCAGGGGAACAACATTATGATTTGATTTCGGCACTGCATAAGTCTTTGCGTGATTCCGACCCGGACGCATCTCTTTACTGGCTAGCGAGGATGTTGGAAGCCGGGGAAGACCCGCTCTATATCGCCCGCCGACTTGTCCGTGCTGCTTCGGAAGATATCGGTATGGCTGATCCTCAAGCGTTGGTGGTGGCGATGGCAGCGCAACAGGCAGTCCATTTCATTGGCGTGCCGGAAGGTAATCTGGCTCTGGCGGAAGCAGCGGTCTATCTGGCAACGGCTCCCAAAAGTAATTCTCTCTATACTGCTTACTCCAGTGTTCAGAGTGAGGTGAAACACGGCAAAAACGAGCCGGTGCCTCTTCATCTGCGGAATGCAGTAACTAAACTGATGAAAGATGTCGGCTACGGTAAAGACTATAAGTACGCCCATAATTTCCCGGGGCATGTTGTCGAACAACAGGATTTACCGGATTCATTGAAGGGCAAGCGGTTCTATTTCCCCGGCGAAATGGGTTATGAAAGACAAGTTACCGACCGACTTAAAACCTGGCGCACTATCAAGAAGACCGGTAACGACAACAAACAAAAGCTCGATTGAATCCCCGTCTCATTCCGTGACTGACACGGAATCTATAACACCCGTTTCCACCCCGACGAAAGTCGGGAGCCAGTTATGAGTATCAGTCTTCTGACCTTGATTCGTTTATGAACTAGCGATATAATTGATGTTCGTGGATAAGATAAGAATTCTGCTGGCGGAAGACCATGTCATTGTGCGTGAGGGTACTCGTGAGTTGGTACAACATGAAGATGATATGGAAGTCGTCGGTGAATCGGGTGACGGCGAAGAAGCTGTTCAGTTTGCAATTCAAACGAAACCGGATGTCATTATTATGGACATCACTATGCCGAAGCTCAATGGCATCGAAGCTACCAAGCGTATTAAATCACTTCTCCCACTTACGGCTATTCTGATTCTGACAGCCTATGATAACGACCAGTATGTTTCGGCGCTTCTGGAGGCAGGTGCAGCTGGTTATCTCCTCAAAAATGTGAAAGGCAGAGAATTGATCGATGCTGTGCGTGCTGTTCATGCCGGCGAATCGGTGCTTCACCCTAAAATCGCCCGCAAGGTGCTGAATCGTTTTGCTGTATCCGGTGTGAAACAGGAACCGGAATCGGCTACCAGTATTCTTAGTGAACGGGAGCTGGAAGTACTGAAGCTGGCTGCTAAAGGTTTGAGCAATCGGGAAATCGCTAAAAAACTTTTCCTCAGTGTCCGTACTGTTCAGGCTCACCTGGGGAATGTTTTCAATAAACTCGACATCGGTTCCAGAACAGAAGCGATTCTTTACGGATTGAAAAAGGGCTGGTTTTCGATAGATGACCTGTCCTGAATCTCCGGTTGCTTAAGGGTAAATGATGTCTCGTAAGTTTTTTGCCGGGGTACGTAAGGTTGTCCTGAATATCCATTTCTGGATATTATCGGCTATTTTTATTGTCCTTGCTGTTTTTTACTACTCCTTTTCTCTCGATGGTTCTGCATCTGCCGGCTTGACGATCAGTGCCTTCGGCAGGATTTTACTGCTTTTGCCAATGGCTTATTCAGCTATCGTTTTCGGTATCAGGGGTGGCATCATTTCTATGATTGTCTCACTTGCTATTATGTTGCCGCGGGCGTTTTTCACCAACCAATATCGTGTGCTTACTCTCTTTGAAATTGCGGGTGTAACGCTGGTGGGTATTATGTTTAATTTATGGATTGAAGGCTTGCAGAGAGAGAAAAAGCGAACTTTGCAATTGGAAAGAAATTATCGTGAATTATTCGAGAAAGCGCATGATGCTATCTGGGTTCACGATGTGGAAGGCAATATCATTACTGCTAATGAAGCTACCTCTGTGATGTGTGGCTACAAACTGGAAGATTTGATAGGCATGAATGTTAAAACTTTTGTGAGTGAGGATAGTTTGAAAATAGCCGATGACATCAGACGGAGATTGCTTTCCGGACAAACCATGGCACAACCGTATGAACAGAAGTTGATTAAGAGCGATGGCACTGAAGTGAATCTGATGTTGACCACCAGCCTGATTAAACAGGACAATCAAACAAAAACCTTTCAGCATATTGCCAGGGATGTTACCGAACAAAAGAAGATGGATGCAGAATTACGGTTCTATGTTCAGCAAATCACCAAGGCACAGGAGGAGGAGCGCAAAAGAATTGCCCGCGAGCTTCATGATGATACCGTCCAATCTCTGGTAGTCATATCGCGTCAATTGGATAAACTGGCTTCGGCTCAGCCACCTTTGATGAGTGATACTACCCCTCTCGAAGATTTAGGTGGGCAAATTGATTCTATTCTGGATGGTGTGCGGCGTTTCAGTCAAGACTTGCGTCCTTCGATTATAGATGACCTGGGATTGATTCCTGCCTTGAGATGGCTGGCATCCGACCTCAAAGAGCATTTTAATATCTCCGTCGATATCGAAATAGTTGGTGTTGAGCGGCGGTTCCCTCCGGAGATTGAGCTGCTGCTTTTCCGTATTGCTCAAGAGGCATTGCGTAATGTTTGGCGCCATTCCAGTGCATCTTCTGCATGGGTAGCCATAGAATTCAGTGAGAGGAAAACTCTTTTGACTGTCAGAGATAACGGTAAAGGCTTCAAATTACAGGATAGACTCGGTAACCTGTCTGAGGTTGCCAAGCTGGGACTAGCCGGAATGGCAGAACGGGCAAAGTTGATGGGAGGTGAATTACGTATCACTTCCGAGTCCGGAAAGGGTACTGTAGTTAATGTGGAAGTGCCGGTTTAAACATTGGAGAAAATTAGGTATTTAGGCTAATTTATAGTCATTTGTGTTAGGTGTAAACTATTAATTTGAGCGTGCATAATAGGTATTAATATAATTGGTAAATACCTTCTCTGGCAGAAGCCCGAAATATTTCTCAAGAGTTAGTATTTGAGTGAGGGATATTTAGTGCTATTATTAGAAATAACAGAAAGACGGAGGCATAAATGCTCTGGCAACAAATAGTAGGTATAGCATTTGCAGTAATAATATTTCTGCTTCCTATAACACTTGTCTGGTTCATAAGAACCGATGGCTTCTTTATCCCTATCGGCCGTAAAGTGGCAAGATGGATGACTAGCGGCGAACCTATTATGATGGGTAAGAAAGCCGACAAGTAGTTTTTGATCGATCAAGTTGAGATGGGTTTCTAAAAGCCCCTTTTTATTTCCGGAGGTGTTTAGATGTCTGGCGGTTTGAAAGTCCAGAATAGTGTTGATAGAGCGGCTATTTATGAGATGAGGCGTGCCGGTGCACCTATGCGGGAGATTGCAGAGAAAATCGGCAGAAGTAAGGAACGCGTAAGACAAATTCTGGCGAAGGGTTTAGGTTCAACAAGTCATGAATTGTTATCGACTTTACAACTCTGTAACCAATCAGGCTTACCGCGAAACAGAATAGTAGAACTCTATCAAGATAAGATTATTACTCCAGCGACAACATGGAACGCGGGTAATCGGGATTATTTCTTGTGGCCGACAGAAACGGTCGGAAAGATTAGTGATTACTATCAGACACATCGACTTTGTAAAGTTTGCCAGAGTCCACTTCCCAAGAATCGTATCCTGTTTTGTTCCGATAAATGCCGTCAGGAGAGACATAAGTACAAGTATATGACGGCAGATGAGAAACAGAGAGTGCTGGCAAATATCCGACGGTATCGTGAAAAGCGCAAAGCCATTGGAGATAGGATATTAGAGGCAGTTCTAAGGTAGTATCCGGACAATCTAAAACACTCTGTTTGTCTATTTGGTCGCAGGATACTTTTTGGTAAATACAAATCCTCTACTTGTAGCAATAGTTTTGTGCCATCGAATGACGAGTGCTACGAAATATGAAAGAGGGTAAAAGAGAGGCAGTATAGATGGAAAATAATCCGGTATGTGTTGCTGATAAAGAAATTGGCACTAAAAAAACATGCGTTATCAGCAAGCGAAACTTCGGAAATCTGGTTGAAGCGCTTATCAAAAATATGGAGGTTGTCGGGGTTAAGGCAAAGAAGGGTAAATATGTTTACGACTATATTGCCGCTTCCGATGAGCTTTGTCTCGACTACGATGTTACGGTTAGTCCTCCGACCAAATATCTATTTCCGTCGAGCGAAACTCTCCTGCGGTTCAAAATGGGGGACGTGACCAAAACTGAACTGGTACTGGATAATTCTCAGCGGGCAATCATCGGTGTACATCCTTATGATATCAGGGCAATCGAATTATTGGATGAAGTTTTTATCACAACGAATCCTGATCCCAATTACATTGCCCGCCGACAGAACAGTCTCATTGTCGGAGTCGATTGTCTTCATCCGTCGCCTAAGTCTTTTTCTCCTTGTATGGGTACTAATGTTGCCGAGAATGGTTTTGACCTTTTACTGACAGATATTGGTGATAGTTATATGGTTACTATCGGTTCCAAGAAAGGAGCCGACTTACTGGCGAAATATGGTCAGGTGAAGGAACCTACCAATGATGATATCGTCAAGCAGAAAGTTGTCAGAGATGAAGCGTTAACGAAGTGTCATTTCAAACTGAATTGTCCCAAAGAGAGAATTCCTAAATTACTCGAGGATAGTTATGACGATGCTTATTGGGAAGAGAGAGCTAGCACCTGTCTCAGTTGCGGCTCCTGTGTTATGGTTTGTCCTACCTGCTTCTGTTTCGATGTGCAGGATGATGTTTCCCTGGATTTGAAAGAAGGGGAGCGTGTCCGTTTGTGGGACGGTTGTATGCTGGTGGACTTTGCCAAGGTCGCCGGTGGTGAAAACTTCCGTCATGATAAGACCAGCCGCTTCCGTCATCGTATTTACCGCAAAGGTAAATATGTTATCGAGCGATATGGTAAGGCAGGCTGTGTAGGTTGCGGAAGATGTGCAACTGCCTGTTTGCCGGAAATTGCCAGTCCGATAGAGGCATTCAATGCTATCGATGAGTCCTACAGAGCCAAACAAGCTGCACTGCGTTCATTAAAGGAAACCAGAACAACGAAAGAGCTTTATGCTCCACGTCCGGCGGAATTGGTGAGAGTAGAGAAACTCAGTACCAGAGAGAAAGTGTTTGAATTCAAACTGAAAGATGGTAAGCCGTTAGGGCAGAAACCGGGTCAGTTTGTAGAAGTTTCATTGTCCGGTTATGGTGAGGCTCCGTTTGGAGTAAGCACTTCTCCTACCAGAGGCGATAACTTTGAGCTCGGAATCAGGAATGTGGGTAACGTTACCAATGCTTTGCACAATCTTGAGAAAGGTGCGGTGTTAGGCATACGTGGTCCCTTCGGTAACGGTTTTCCCCTTAATACTCTAGCAGGCAAAGACCTTCTGTTAATTGCCGGCGGCACCGGACTTTTCCCGGTTCGCTCTCTGGTTCAATACATTCTGGACAAGCGCAGCTCCTTCGGGAGAGCGATGTTGCTTTTCGGTTTCAGGTCACCGGCGGAACGATTGTTTGTAGATGACCTTGCCGCCTGGAAACAGAATCCTAATGTCGAGTTTTTTGAGACAGTAGATAGAGGGGATAGCAGCTGGACGGGTAATGTCGGTGTGATTACGACACTCATTCCCAAGGTGCAGTTCGACCCCAAGAAAACAGTTGCGGTGGTAGTCGGTCCGCCCATTATGTACCGATTCGTTATTGCCGAGTTGAAGAAACGGGAATTGACTGATGAGAATATCATCGTATCTCTGGAACGTCGGATGAAATGCGGCGTCGGTAAGTGCGGTCATTGTCAGATAAACAGTGTGTATGTCTGTCAGGAAGGACCGGTATTTACCCTTGCCCAATTGAGAAATCTTAGGGAGGCAGTGTAATGAAACCCAAGATAGCGTTTTTTGAATTTACCAGTTGTGAAGGTTGCCAGCTGGAAGTACTCAATCTCAGCGGTGAGGAACTGCTCGATTTGCTGGGTGATGTTGATATTGTCAACTTCCGTGAAGCGATAACAGAGAGAGCGGACAATTATGATATTGCCTTTATCGAAGGAAGTATCAGCCGCGAAGCAGAAATTCCGCGATTGAAGGCGATACGCGAGCAGGCTAAGATTATCGTTGCCATAGGTGCTTGTGCCTGTATCGGCGGTGTCAATTGTTTGAAAAACCACCTGACGATGAATCAAGCATTGCAGATGGTTTACGGCGATTCTGCCAAATACTACGATACTATTCCGGCACGTCCCATCAATGCTGTCATACCAGTCGATTATTATATTAGAGGTTGCCCTCCTTTGACTAGCGAATTTGTCAAAGTAACTAAATCATTACTACTTGGTAAAAAGCCGGAAATACCCGGTCATCCTGTTTGTACCGAGTGTAAGATGGCGGGCAATATCTGTGTTTTCGAATTAGGCAAGACCTGTTTGGGCCCGGTAACGAGAGCAGGATGCAAAGCTATCTGTGTTAGTGGCGGGCGTCATTGCTGGGGTTGTCGAGGTTTGGTTGATGAGCCAAATATCAATTCCGAAGAGGAAGTCCTGAAGAAATACGGACTTACGGTAGAGCAGGTAGTAGACAAGTTTAAGATTTACAATACATACTCGGAGGTGATGAGATGACGCAGATAAATGTTAATGTTCATTATGTGACCCGAATCGAAGGTCATGGTAATTTGATACTCAATGCCAAAGACGGCAAGATTGAAGAATTGAAATGGGAAGTTCCCGAATCTCCTCGTTTTTTCGAGGCTATGCTGGTCGGACGACATTATGATGATGTCCATCACATCGCTTCCCGGATCTGTGGCATCTGCTCGATTGCTCATACAACTGCTTCGATACAGGCTACAGAGGCTGCTTTCGGCATAAAGCCATCCGAGCAAACTATTATGTTGCGCAAGCTGCTCTACGATGCTGAATTACTGGAAAGTCATGTGCTTCATACTCTTTTCCTTGCCGCTCCTGATTTTCTGGGAGTCGATAGTGTTCTCCCACTGGCGACGACCCATAAAGATGTCGTGGTGATGGCACTTCGTCTCAAGAAACTGGCTTATAATCTGGCAGAAGCATTGGCGGAAAGAAAAACCCATCCTCTGTCATGTGTAGTAGGCGGCTTTGCCAAATTACCTGATTTGAATGTGCTCAAAGCCCTGAGAAAAAGACTGGTGGATGCTTATGCCGACCTCGATGTCACAGTCGGACTTTTTAAGACTTTGAAAATCCCCGATTTTGTACGTGAGACAGAGTACATCGCATTGAGAGACCCTAAGGAGTATGCATTTATCAGCGGGCAAATCGCATCATCTGATGCGCCGGCTGTAGCTATCAATGATTATCTCAATGTTACCAATGAGTTTTGCGTCCCGCATTCCACCGCTAAATACGCTAAGAATAAGAGAGACGCCTATATGGTCGGGGCGCTGGCTCGATTTAACCTCAATTTCAAGCAACTTTCACCAAGAGCTAAGAAAGTTGCCAAGGAATTAGGTATCAGTGCTCCTAACCACAATCCTTATATGATTACGGTTGCCCAGTTGGTAGAGACTTATCAGGCTCTCGATGAAAGTATCAGTCTCATCGACCAGATACTAAACAAAGGACTCAAAGAGGAACCAATTAATGTCAAACCGAGAGCGGGTAAGGGCGTGAGTGCTGTCGAGGCACCGCGTGGCATTCTCTTCCACGATTATACCTATGATGAGAATGGTATTATCACCAAGGCGAACTGCATTATCCCCACCAATCAGAATCATAATAATATTCAGAAAGACCTGGAAGCTCTGGTGCCGGGTATATTGAATAAACCAGAAAATGAGATTCGGTTGATGATGGAAATGCTGGTGAGAGCCTATGACCCCTGTGTTTCCTGCTCTACGCACTCGCTAAACGTAATTTTCAAATAAACTAATCCTTCATGGTTTTGGAATGAGGCGGGTAAGATATTACCCGCCTCATTTTGTTTTACTTACTGAGTTCCTGGGCGAGGATATCCGGTGAGTCGGTGATAATACCATCCACTTTCCATTTCATGGCGATACGGAAATCTGAAGCGTTATTGCAGTCCCAGACAATAGCGGAAATATTGCATGAGTGCAGTGTGTGTACCAATTCTTCAGTTGCAGAAGAAAACATGGGCAACATAATTTTGGCTCTGGTGATTTCTATCAATTTGAGGGGTTCTTCCACTGTGTGTCCTGTCAGAATACCACGCTGAATTTGTGGCGCAAAATCGGCAAGCCCTCTGACGATATTTGTCTGGAAGGATGTGATGAATAGTTCAGAAGGTTCCATTTTGGCTTTGACTACTTCCAGAAAGAGGTCGAGGGAGGATATCTGTTTGAGTTCCAGCATCAGCCTGATGTGCTTGTGACATAAATCAAGGGTTTCTTCCAGTGTGGGTATCTGGTAATAATTGGCGAGTCGCACTTTACGTATTTCCTTGAGGGGCAGTTCACCGATAGTTTTATCAAGCAACTTGTCATTATGAAAAATCACGAAATGATGGTCGGCAGTCTCATGAACGTCACATTCTATGCCGTCGATTTTCAACTTAATGGCGGCATAGAATGATTCCAGCGTATTATCAGGAAATTCTCTGGTAAATCCCCGGTGAGCAATATTCAATGTTTTCTGCATTTGAACACTCCTCCCGTTTTTATTCTAGGATCTTTTGAGATAGAGTAATAGTTTCCAGCAATTTGTCCGTTTCCTGACGGGCACTATTTACCATCAGCGGTATTTGGTGATAATTTCCCCACCTGTATTTTTTCATACTTTCGAGACGAAGTACATAGGCGACTTTCTCCAGCAAGCGTTCTTTGATAGCAGCGTTTCGTATATCATCGGTCAGGGCGACAATTTCGAGCAAAGAGTGTAAATTATGTCGGGGTGGAGCATTGGGGATATCAATTGCTAAAACCGGCATATCTTTTTCATTGATGCTCAATAGAGGTAATTCACAGTAGAGAGTACTACTGACAAGCTCCATATCAGCCATTCGTATCGGCGTGAAAAGTCCGGGGAAGGCGATGCTCGCCTTCATACTTTCATAAAGGCTTCCTTTATTTAGTAAAACTTCTCTACCTTGTTTGAGGTCAATGGTGGATATTGCTAATGGGACTTTCAAGTCAGAGAAAGTATTATCTCTAAAAAACCGTTTTATTTGGGGATCTATCGTATTCCATGGCAAAACACTGAAGCGTTGGAGATTGGCGTTGCAATATAATCGTTCTCGCAGAAAATAAGAAAGGCTCTCTAATGCACGCGACCGTCGGCCCTGGAAAAGTCCGGAAAGCTCTTCGAGCCCCCACAGGTTGCGATGGTTCTTCTCGAAAAATTGTGTGAATTCATCGGTGAGTACATTCAGGTCTGTTCCCAATGCATATTGCCCACTGACAAGTCCGCTAATGCCGGAAGCGATGATTCTCTTAATCTTTATATTGTGGTTGTGAAGAGATTGGAGGATGCCGATGCTGGCTACTCCTTTAACCCCCATTCCCCCCAGTACCAATGTGATTGCTTTAGACATTTGCCTTCACTAGCTTCTTCTTTAGTCGAGGTATAATTTGCTTGATAGCCCGGTAGCCGCTTTCTATTGCTGTCTGATAATTATCATTGAAGTGGGTTCTATCGAACTCGGGCAGTTCTATTCTGATATGAAAATCGGATTTCTCTATTGCCCATTCTTGAAGTTGTTTTTGTTTTAGAACCTCGATGTAGTTCAATATCTCCAAACCATTCCGGTAGTTGGTATCGATTGCTGGAGCAAGTTCCACTGAGACGATGAAATCAGCGCCCTGCTGATGTAGTTC
Organism: uncultured Dehalococcoidia bacterium; assembly: GCA_903916765.1. Taxonomy (GTDB): domain Bacteria; phylum Chloroflexota; class Dehalococcoidia; order Dehalococcoidales; family Fen-1064; genus Fen-1064. Next base: position 21,503 of record CAIWXV010000020.1, read on the forward strand.
TTGCACGGGGATATTGGAAAGTACGTAGCCATCGACCAGTAACTTCTTACCTCTTAATACAGGTGGAAATATTCCGGGAATCGAGGTAGAGGCAAGTATCCCATCAACCAGCTTACCTCTCTTGATGATGACGATTCTGCCGGTGACTAGGTCGACAGTTACCGCAGAGAATGGGATTTTCGTATCCTCGAACCGGCGGTCGTCGAAAATCAACCTTAGCGCTTTCAAATTGTTTCGGTGGGATTGAATCGATTTGCGTAAAGTGGCAATATTGCAGACGGCGCTAGTCAGCCAATTATTCAAGAATGACTGACTTCCCGTCGGATGGTGGAAGATATTGAAGTAATTGATATTTACTGAACCGATCACCTGTTTCATAAGTTTTACCATCTTATCTGGGTTCTGATATAGAGCGTAAGCACCTCCGACCACAGCCCCGATGCTGGTGCCGTTGATTATATCTATTTTGATATCGGCTTCCGTCAGAGCATTAATAGCTCCGATATGAGCATATCCCATTGCACCGCCGCCACTGAGACATAAACCGACTTTCATAATCTATTCCAAATCCCAGTCTCTATAACCTTTGCGAATCACTGTCAGGTACTCAGGTGATGGTTTGGATTCCTCGGATTGTTGACGTTTGATATAAGTCAGGACTTTTGCTGCCTGTCCATCTTCCTTGATAACCAGCACATTGGTATGGTCGTAGGTTTTAGGATAATCTTCATACTTATCCAGCTTCTGTAAGTCCATTTCAGAGATTTCATAGACAGCTCCTGCTACTCTCTCACCTCTGAATGGCTTGATGCTGGCAGTGGCGCCGTTCCAGTATCGAGACCATCCGGAGAAAATGATTTTGTAATTCGGCAGAACTGCAGTGAACTTCGGCTTGGCACCGGGGCAGCGCTTTGACATTTGTTCCCAGTTCAGATTAGAGGCGTAGGCAAAATAATCCATTTTATTCTCCATTGGAGTATCAGTGCCCATATTATAGCAGTATTAGTCAATGGGAGTGAGTAGAGAACCACCCCGATTAATAGATAGCCTGATTGGAACTAATGACTACTTAGTTAAAAATCCCTTAATTGCTTTACTGTATCGGTGGTAGAGATAGGCACTGACAAGCAATAAAACCCCCAGACTGATGAAAGCGATGATACGATACACGCGTTCCAGTGTAAAAACATCATAAGCGAAGACTTTGATTATAGTGATAGTGAGGAGCATTAATCCGCCAACCCGTATCAAACGCCAGCGTTTCAGAATACCTATTACCAGTAGAGCGACGGCATAAACTGCCCACAATGCGGTTAGTGAGAGGTTTTGAGCATTACGTAGAGCATTGACATTGTAGCCCAAGCGACTTGGCATTTGAATATAATGTTCAAAATACCCCCAGATCTCAAAACTAAATAACCATAGTAGTAGCACTATGGAAGCTGTTATGAAGACAAAAACAGAAGTTTTCTTTTCGGGCAAATTTTCCTTGTCTCGCTTGAGCAGGAATGCACCCATGGATAAGGCAGCAAGAGCTGGTATGAAGGCGAGGAAACGCTCATTAAGTATCGGGGTGAAATGTCGGATGATTATAGCTGTATCGAAGAAAATCAGTCGCCCGGCCATAACAACAGCGGCGGCATAACCGAAGTATCTCAACAAGGGTAAGCGTAAAGCAGCGGCAAGCCATATCAGAACTACCACCTCAGCTGCCCAGGATATTGTTGTCCATGCTTTGTCACCGAGTTGAATCGGAATTGCCACCGTCAGAAAAACTACAGCGATACCGATAGGGAAAAGAAAGAGCTTGGAATTTTTGGGAGTTCTTTTGTAGGTAATATAAGCTAGTCCTCCATAAAAAAGAGCTAGTAGGAAAGAAAAGCCCCCGAGCCATGGCTGTAAATCGCGTCGCATTAAGCCGTAGCTAATACCAAAATAAGCGGCGGCGGCAATTACCATTAATGCGTAATCGAAGATATGGGAAGACTCGCGTCGGATGATATGGAATAGTGTTGTTGCTCCAACAAAAATAAGGAAAATGACAGTCAGGCTAACTTCTGAGGTAAGTAGAGTGATGTTAGAGTGAAAACGTCCATACCAGCCACCAAAAACGATCAGTGAACTGATAAGTGCCAGTAAAGTAAACCAGCGCCAGTTACGGAATGTGGAAAGTACCAGCACACCGATATCTACTATGAAGACGTAAATCATTAGTTGGATTGCCTGACTTCCTGCAGTATTCGCCACTCCTGCTGCACTGGAGTAGCCTAATATAATAGGTGCAAGAAAAGCGCCGATGATGCCTAAAATAGCTAATCCCATCGAATTGTAACGAGTTGCTAATATCGCCGAGGCACCACTTACGATAAATAACAAAATTACCGAAACATAAAATGGGATAAGATGAAAAGCCGCAAAGGCGGCAAAGAAGGAAATATAAAGGACAGCAATACCGCCTCCGTTGATAGTTTGGGAAAGTACAGGGTACCGCTTTCTCCAGAAGTAGCCCCATCCTAACATAGCCAAACCGCCGACTGTTCCCATAATTACACGAACTAGAGGACCAATCCAGTTATTATCAAAAGCCATCTTCAGGAAAAATGCGATGCCAATGACGAGAGCCAACGCGCCTATTCTTGCCAGCCAGTTTCCACCGAGGATTTGCTCCCATTCTCTGGTTTTTTTCTCTTTTGCGGGAGTGGGGGAGGGCAGAACTATCGGCTCCGATGTTTTTACTGTCGGTTTCTCTGGTTTTAATTCACTGGGCGCAAGAGTCGGTCGCTGGATATTTTCAATGACAGATAATCGCTCATTAAGGCGATTCGAGGCTTCTCTCAGACGATGTACTTCTTCTCGAAGTATCTGCAATTGCCGGAAATTATCGTCAGCAGAAATCTGCTCGGATTTTGGCGTTGATTCTTGTTCGGGAACCGGTAGAGTAGCACCGCAATAGATACAGAAGCAGTTGGAGACCTTATTTTCCTTCTTGCAATTTGGACATTGCATATCCCCCCCTTATCTGGATTTTATGACATGGGTAGATGCAATTTTGTCATGCCATCCCTGTTTTTCGTTATCTCCTGCAATCCAGAAATAGCCGATGTAAAGCGCAATTGCGGATACGAATTTACCCAGAATTTCCCGTAAAGCGGCGCATCCTAAATCCGGTGTGTTGCCTTGTTTGTCTACTACCTTTATCCTCACAGTCATTTTACCTGGAGTTTGTCCTTTTAATCCGGTGAAGAGCCAGTAATATAAAAGAAAGCTGCAACAAAAGATTCCACTATTAAACATATTTGGAAAGCCAAATATGTACCATCCATGTTTTAAGAACATCGGTATTAGCGTCAACATTCTGATAACAGATGTTACTGCCCAAACGATTATATTATCTATTATAGCGGCAGCAAAACGTATCCAGAAGCCGGCGTATTCGATAGTATGGGTAGCAGGAATAGCGAGAATAGACGCAGGCTCAATTTTGGGGGCTAGAGTTGTTCCGCAATTACTACAGAAACGTGCTTCTGCAGGATTCTCTTGTCCGCAATTCGGACACTTCATATTTCCCTCCGCTTATGAAAATCGAGCATGTCGTAGCTGGAAGCGTTTGATTGAGTCTACAATTTATCTTGACGCTTGTCAATTAGCCATTAAAGTGTTCTTGCTGGTCTGTTAGCATTCTTAATGTTGCTGAATACCCACGCTATGAGATATACTTTTATGTGAAATCACCTGATTTCCACTGAGGAGAAGTACTTGCTTAAGACACACTATTGCGGCGAACTAAAGAAAGGACTTGTAGGCTCTAAGGTTACATTAGCAGGGTGGGTGGACCGGCGTCGCGACCACGGCGATTTGATATTTATTGATTTACGGGATAGAACTGGTATCGCTCAGGTAGTATTTAATCCTCAGATATCCAAAAAGAGCCATGCGGTTGCCGAACAGATGCGCAGTGAATATGTGCTCAAGGTGACCGGTGAAGTCTCTTTACGTCCTAGCGGTACCGAGAATCTGAAATTGCCAAGCGGTGCGATAGAGGTAATTGCCGACGAGGTGGAAATTCTCAATACTTCGAAAACTCCGCCTTTCTATATCAATGAGGACACCGAGGTGGATGAAAATGTCCGCTTGAAATATCGTTACCTCGACCTGAGACGGGAAAGAATGTTGAAGAACCTGATTCTGCGGGATAACGTGGTCAAATTCGTCCGTGATTTTCTCCATGACAAGGGCTTTCTGGAAATTGAGACGCCTATACTGATTAAGAGTACCCCTGAAGGCGCTCGTGATTACCTCGTGCCCAGCAGACTGTATCCGGGACAATTCTATGCTCTACCTCAATCACCCCAGCAATTGAAGCAGTTGCTGATGGTAGCAGGCGTAGAGAAATATTTCCAGATTGCCAAGTGCTTCCGTGACGAAGACAGCCGCGCCGACCGCCAACCGGAACATACTCAACTCGATATTGAAATGAGCTTTGTGGAAGAAGAAGACATCTTGAAGTTAATGGAAGAACTTTTTACAGGTTTGATTGAGAAAGTTAAACCTGATAAGCGAGTAATTAAACCCTTCCCTCGTATCAACTATAAAGACGCTTTGGAAAAATATGGTTCGGATAAGCCTGATTTGCGTTTTGGTATGGAGATGCGCGACCTGACCGATATTGCCGGACAATCCGAATTTTCCGTCTTTAAGAAAGTTGTTGCCGATGGCGGTAAGATTAAGGGTATCTGCGCTCAGGGTTGTGCCGATTATACCCGAAGCCAGCTTGAAGAATTAAACAAATTTGTACAGAGCTATGGCGCAGGTGGGTTACTCACCTTTGCGTTGGGTTCTGCACCGGGCGATATTAACAATCTGACATCGGATACAGTGAAATCGGTCGCTGCCAAGTACATGACTCTGGAACAGATCAAGGAAATAGGGCAGCGTCTTGATGCCAAACTCGGCGACTTGATTCTGGTAGTGGCGGGAAAGCCGAAGGTTGTAGATAAGGCTCTGGGAGAATTGCGGCGGGAGATGGGACAACGGCTTAAACTGGCTGACCCTAATCTGCTTGCCTTTGCCTTCATCGTAAATTTTCCGTTGTTTACCTGGAACGAGGAAACAAAACACTGGGAACCGGAACATCATCCTTTTGTCTGGCCATGGCCAGAAGATGTATCGATACTGGAAAAAAACCCGGGGAAGGTACGTGCTCATTGTTACGATATTGTCTGCAATGGTTTTGAACTGGCGAGCGGCAGTATCCGTATCCACACCCCGGAACTGCAACGCCGCATTTTCCGCTTCCTCGGTTACAGCGATGCTGAAATTGAAGAGAAGTTTGGCGGTTTCCTGGGTGCATTTGAATACGGTGCGCCTCCACATGGTGGTATTGCTCCAGGTATTGATCGTCTTGTGATGATACTGGCGGGTGAATCGACTATACGTGAGGTAATGGCTTTCCCGAAAAACCAGAATGCAGTTGATTTGATGTTAGAGGCACCTTCAGTGGTCAGAGAGGAACAATTAAAAGAGTTGCATATACGTCTGAGAGACGATTAAATTATACCCGGAGAGAGAATTGAAAGTAACTAACGAAAAGATAGAAAATAGGCAAGCATTTCTCAGGATTGAGATGGAACCGCATGAGGTCGAGGAGTCGACGGAAACTTCCTACCGCCGCTTGGTGAAAAAAGTTGATGTCCCCGGTTTCCGCAAGGGTAAAGCGCCCAGAGCTGTCTTTGAACGCCATTTCGGCAAGCACAGGCTGTTTCACGAGATGTTGGATGACCTGGTGCCCCTGGCTTATCGGAAAGCAGTAGTTGAGCAAAAACTCGAGCCGATTGCCGAACCAGAGATTGAGTTGGCAGAAGAAGCCCCGGTCATTCTGAAGGCTATTGTGCCGCTCAAGCCAGTTGTTAATCTGGGCGATTATCATTCTATTGATATGAAACCGCAACCTGCGGAAGTAACCGACGAAATGGTGAATGCAGTTGTCGAGCAATTACGCCACCAGCATTCCACATGGGAACCTGCGGACCGTGTCGCCGATTTTAATGACTCAGTAACTCTGGATGTCGAGAGCACGATGGGCAACGAGCCGTTTATCAATCAGAAGGGTGTTCAGTATCAGGTCATTAAAGATTTCATTTCTCCGGCGCCGGGTTTCCCTGAGCAGTTGGTCGGGATGAAAAAGAACGATGAGAAGGAATTTAAGCTTCAATATCCTGCGGATTACCCGCGTCCTGAAGTCACCGGTAAAGAAGCTTCTTTCAAAGTCAAGATAATCGAGATTAAACAAGAAACTCTGCCTGAGGTAAACGATGCCTTTGCTGCACAAATCAATCCTGACACCAGTTCGATGGATGTTATGCGTCAGAAAATCGCCGAAGACCTGAAACAGAGAGTCGAGGAGAGAGTTAAGAGCGACTTTGAAGATAAGGTTATCGAGGCGGCTACGGTGATGAGTAGTGTGGAATATCCTCCTGTACTCGTTGAAGTGGAAATTGACCGTTCTCTGGAGCGTAACCTCCGGTTCTTACAAAGCACAGGTCAGAATGTCGAAACTTATCTCAAGAGTATCGGCAAGACAATCGAGCAACTGCGGGAAGAATTAAAACCTGCCTCTGTGAAAAGAGTAGCTGAATCTCTGGTACTCGGTAAGATTGCGGAAGAGGAAAAAACTGCAGTTACTCCGGCAGAGATTGACGCCGAGATCGAAGAGATGCTCAAGAGATATAATGGTAATAAAGATGAGTTCAAGCAGGCTCTGCAGGCAAAACGCAATCGTGATTCTACCGAAGACACGTTGATTGCCAGGAAAACTCTTCAGAGACTGGTTGAAATAGCACAAAGCCAGAAAGAAACAAAGAAGGAGGCATAAATATGAGTATCGACCCGATGAATGTCATACCGATGGTTATCGAGAGTGGTTCCAGAGGGGAACGTGCTTTTGATATCTATTCTCTGCTATTGAGGGAACGGATTATTATTCTTGGTATGCCGATTAATGACCAGGTGGCGAATTTGATTGTCGCCCAGCTTTTGTACCTTGATAGAGAAGACCCTGATAAAGATATCAGTCTCTATATTCATTCTCCGGGTGGTATTATAAGCGCCGGCTTGGCGATTTACGACACAATGCAATTGATTCGTCCCGAGGTATCTACCATTTGTGTCGGTATGTCGGCAAGTATGGGGACTGTCTTGTTGTGCGCAGGTGCCAAGGGTAAACGTTATGCCCTTCCTAATTCCACGATTCACATGCATCAGGCAGTCGGCGGCGCTCAGGGTCAGGCATCGGATATTGCGATTGCAGCGCGTGAGATTATGCGTTTGCAAGAAGTAATCCGTAATATCATTGTCAAGCATTCCGGACAGCCACTCGATAGAGTGATTCATGATACCGACCGTGATTTCTATCTGAATCCCGAACAGGCAGTTGAGTATGGGCTGATTGATGAGATTTTGGTCAAACCCACTAGAGATGCCGTCAAAAGCAAGAAATAGTCGAAGTTTCTGCTGCTGTAATTTGAAAAGGGAGTCCGTTATGGACTCCCTTTCTTGTTTTGACAAAAGTGTAGATGATGATATAATTCGGACATTATCAATGTGATTTTAAGTACTTAATATAATGGGGAAGGGAGTAAGTAATGCATAAAATGATTGCCTTCTGCGGATTATCTTGTACGGATTGTCCTACGTTGCAGGCAACTCAAAAAAATGACGATAAAGAAAGAAAAAGAATAGCTGAACTGTGGTCAAAACAGTATGGGGGAGATTTTAAGCCGGAAGACATTAATTGTGTTGGATGTTTGTCGCGAAACGGGCGGCTTTTTAAGTACTGCAATGTTTGTGAGATAAGAAAGTGCGGTCTGGAAAAACATGTCAAGAATTGTGCCTATTGCAGTGATTATATTTGTGAAAAGCTGGACAAATTCTTTAAGAGGGCACCTAATGCAAAGGCTACCATTGAAGAAATCAGAAAAAGAAAGTAGGGTTAGTAAAACCTCAGAAACCCTTTTGAATCTTTGCCCATGTACTGTGAAAGTGCACAAAGAGCCCCGAGTATTTTCCCTCTATTTTAGCCTTTCTTAACGCTTCGAGGAACTCCTGCGGACTATTGAAATCGGGCATCTCGACAAAGACATTACCGATTTCACCGAGGGTGTGGGCATCACTACCGGCAGTACCCGGCAAATTGTGTTCTCCGGCAAACTCATTGGCTTTGTTGTTCGGTTGTATATAAGGACAACGGGCATTAAAGACCTCGATGATATCGATTTGCGGAGCGAGTTTTGCCATCTCGTCCTCATTCAACCGGAGCCCTCTTAGCGGAGCAAAGGGGTGAGGGATGGAAACTAAGCCGCCTTGTTCTTTAATCTTAGCGATCGCCTCTTCTAAGGGGATACCGCTGGCGATGTGCTTTTTGAGGAACATTCCCATCACTTCACCACTATGAGTCAGCACTTCTTCGGCGACGATGACTTTGAAAGGTGCAATCTCTTTCATTTTAAAAGCGCCTTCGACGGCGTTATGGTCGGCGATAGCGACACAATTGATACCTAATTCCTGACATCTTTTAACGATGTCTTCTGGTTCATTCTGGCTGTCCATTGAATACTTAGAGTGGATATGAAAATCGGCTTTTAACAATTCTATGTTCCCTTTTTTGTCATTCTGAATGCAATGAAGAATCTCGTTGTTCGAGTTACGAGATGCATTCGCTTCGCTCAGCATGACATTATATTGTCATCTTTTTAGCATGTGATAATAGTTTTACTTTACCATTTTCTAACATCGCCAAGTCTTCAATTCTGACACCTCCCCAATCGGGTAGGTAAATCCCCGGTTCGATGGTGAAGACCATACTGTTGGTGAGTACATCATTCGACAGCGGACTCAGACGGGGTGTCGTATCATGGGTAGCCAATCCTACGCTGTGGCCTAGACCGTGGCCATACATTTCCCCGTAACCTGCGTCTTTGATGATATTTCTGGCGAGACCATCTGCCTGGACAGCTGACATACCGGATTGGATGCCATTAATTGCTGTCTCTTGGGCTTTTTGCACGATGCTGTATATTTTTACAAAGGTGGTGTCCGGTTTGCCGAGGCAAATAGTGCGGGTGAGGTCACTACTGTAACCCCCTAAAGAAGCGCCCATATCGATGACAATCGGCTCTCCTTTTGCGATGGAATGTTCGGATGGTTGAGCATGGGGTAGGGCACCGTTAGGTCCTGCACCGACAATAATCTCGAAGGGTAGGCTCTGACTGCCGTCTTCCCTCATATACTTTTCCAGTTCCCAGGCGATTTTCTTTTCACTGGTGCCGACTTTCAATCTATCGATAACATAATCGAAGGCACGGTCGCCAATCTCTGCCGCCTTGCTAATGAGAGTAATCTCCTCCGGTTCTTTAACCGCTCGCAGATTTTCCACAACACCAGTAAGTGGAATCAATTCCATCTGGAGCTTTTGTGTTGTGATTATTTCGGAGATTTGCTGGTGTTGGGCAAAGGTAATAGCGCCGGACTCGAATCCCAGTCTGCGGATGCCTAAACCGCTCACCAGTTTGGGAAACCACTCGGACATCCTGCCGTCTACCCGGAACAGGGTGAAGTCGGGCGATTGTCTTTTTACCTGCTCTATATAACGGAAATCAGTGGCGATAATTGAATCTTTAGCCGTGATGAGCAAATATCCGTCCGAGCCGTTAAAGCCGGAGAGATAAAATCTATTCTCAGGCTGAGAAATCAGGATACCATCAACCTCTTTTATCTTTAATTCGGCACGTAGTTTTGTCATTCGGTCTTTAATCATTGTTATTCCCTTTTGCAAAAGGATGGGCGGCGAGATACACCTTTTTAGCCTGAGTTTTACTGACGTGAGTATAAATCTGAGTAGTGGTCAGACTGGCATGACCGAGGAGTTCCTGCACCACTCTGAGGTCGGCTCCGCCATCGAGCAGGTGAGTGGCGAAGGTATGCCTTATGGTATGAGGGTGCACCCTTTTCGTCATGCCCATTTTCTTGGCGTATTGCTTCACAATTTTCTGAATCCGCCGTTCAATCAAACACTTTCCATAGCGGCTGACGAAGACAGCATCGGTTTTCTTATTACCCAGGAGTTTGGGTCTGGCTTGCCCGAGGTAGGTAATTAGGGCTTCTGCGGCAGGTTTTCCCATCAGGACAAGACGTTCTTTTGAGCCCTTGCCTATCACGCGGATTTCATGAGTGCTCAGGTCAATTTGGCTGAGTTTGAGATGAACCAGTTCACTGACGCGCAATCCGGAGGCATAGAGTAGCTCCAGTATGGCACGGTCGCGTTGTCCTTCGGGAGTTGAGGTGTCCGGTATCGTGAGATATTTATTCATTTCGTCATGAGTAAGGTAGGACGGCAATTTTTTATCCTGTTTAGGTGAGGAAATCTTTTCCAGAGGGTTTTCCTGTATCATTCCTTCTTTTTGCAGATACCCGTAGAAGGAGCGAATGGCAGATAGTTTGCAGGTGATGCTGGTCTTTGCTACCTTCTGGTCCATCAACCACATGATGTAATCCCGCAAGGTTTGTTTATCCACTTTCTCCAGCGAGTTGATTTTCTTCATCATGAGAAATGGAAAGAAGCCTTTTTGTGTGCCGCGGATATTATTGCCTACCAGCGCATTATAGTAGGTACGTACGGTATAAGGCGAAGCATTTCGCCCCGCTTTCATATAGTCGATGTACCTGTTAAGAACCTCTTGCATTAGTTACCCCAGAGATGCTCTCTCCCCTATGTGGGAGAGAGTTAGGTGAGGGGTAACAATAGCACCCTCACCCTTACCTCTCCCCTCAAGGGAGAGGAGTGACAACCTAATCCTGTGCTACTTCTACCGCTGGTTTATTCTCCGTTGCTTTGTCTCGATAATTACATTTGGTACACTTTGCCTTGCCTTCTCTGTACTCCGTCATCAATCCACCGCATTTGGGGCAGGGAGTAGGTAGAGGCTTGGCATTGGCGGCAAAGGTACACTTCGGATAGCTACTGCATCCGTAAAAGATTTGTCTTTTCTTATTGAATCGCTGGATTAGTTCACTGCCGCATTCCGGACATTTAACTCCTGTTTTAATCTGGTAGGAGCGGGTGGATTTACACTCGGGATAGCCGGTGCAAGCAAGGAATTTACCGAAACGCCCGATTTTTATTGCCATCGGTTTACCACATTTGTCACAGACCTCACTGGTTAACTCTACCGGTGTCTCGACTTTGGCAATGCCCACTGAGGCTTTCTTCAAGTCGTTTTCAAATGCCGTATAGAAATTATTGACGACGGTTTTCCACGGCTTTTTCTGCTGTGCAATTTCATCGAGGTCGTCTTCCATACGTGCTGTGAAATCGATATCGACAATATCAGGGAAATTCTTTGTAAGCAGGTCAGTTACCAGCATACCGAGTTCAGTGGGTTTGAAGATACCGCTGGTCTTGGTAACGTATTCCCGGCGTTTGATTGCTAGCATAATTGATGCATACGTGCTGGGGCGTCCGATACCTCGCTCTTCCAGCATCCTGATTAAACTGGCTTCGGTGAAGCGTGACGGCGGTTGTGTGAAACGCTGTTCCGAAAGTAATTTGAGGAGCTTGAGAATATCGTCCTTTACCAGAGATGGTAAGGGAGCGTGACTTGTCTCTTCTTCGGACTTGCCTTCCTCTCTGTTATAGAGAACTGTAAAGCCGAGGAAACGGTTGACCGAACTGGACGTGCGGAAAAGATAAATATCTCTGGAATCATTGCACTTGGCTTCGATATCGACGGTTGTATTATCATAAATGGCGGCAGACATCTGACTGGCGACCATACGGTTCCAGATTAATTGATACAGTTTGAATTGATTGGATGCCAGATATGGTTTTGCCATCTCAGGTGTACGGTGAATTTTGGTAGGTCGGATAGCTTCATGGGCTTCCTGGGCACCCTTGATTCGACTAGTGAAAACACGGGCATGCGGCGGTATGTAATCGTCCCCATACTTCTCACTAATGAAAGCCCTGGTTTCAGCAATTGCGGTACGTGCGACATTAGTGGAATCAGTACGCATATAGGTGATTAAGCCGACACTTTCCTCTTTGCCCAGAGGTAAACCTTCATAAAGTTGCTGGGCAAGCATCATCGTTTGTTCTGCCGAGAAGCGCAGTTTATACCAGGCTTCCTGCTGTAAGGTGCTGGTGATGAAAGGCGGCGCCGGTTGGCGGACAACTTTTTTGGTTTTTAATTTACCGACGATATAGTTTGCCTGTTCCAATCGGCTTTTCAGTTTCTCTGCTTTTTGCTCATTGTCGATACCAAGTTTTGTCCCGTCGGCAAGGCTGACTAATTGGGCACGGAAGGGAGCAGCTTTAATCGTCGATTTTTTAGTAAGCTCTGCTTCGATATTCCAGTATTCTTCCGGGACGAACTTTTCGATTTCCCGCTCACGGTCGACGACGATTCGCAGGGCAACTGATTGCACTCTTCCTGCGGAGAGCCCTCGCCTGACTTTTTGCCAGAGAAGGGGACTGAGTTTATATCCTACCAGACGGTCAAGAATACGACGGGCTTGTTGTGCATCGACGAGGTGCATATCTATAGAACGGGGATGCTTGAATGCTTCTAAAACAGCCTCCTCGGTGATTTCGTGGAAAACTACCCGACGGAAGTGCGCTCCGTTTTCCTGGATAACGCTTGCCAAATGCCATGCAATCGCTTCTCCTTCACGGTCAGGGTCGGTTGCCAGGTAGATGGTAGATACTTTTCGACTGGCCTCTTTAAGTTCTTTAACTATTTTGCTCTTGTCTCGCGGTACCACATATTTGGGTTCGAAATCATGCTCGATATCTACTCCCAATCGGCTCTTGGGCAAATCTCTGATGTGTCCCATAGACGCTTTCAGATGCATATTACTGTCCAGTATCCGACTAAGCGTTCGCGCTTTGGCCGGTGATTCGACGATGACCAGGCTCTTTTTATTGTTACTCAACTTTTACTCCATAAACCTCTCTGGTTTCACGAGCCAGTACATATTTCATACTACCGACTGATTTTACCAGTCATTTTAACTCCATCATTGCCAGTGTACTGCTAACGGTCGATACTGGCAAGCTACTATCATTACAAATCTCATCGATATGAGCTGGTTCGGCAGATAATTTACTTATCAATAGTGATTCCGTGTCCGATACCCGGGATAAAGCTGAATCCCACCCAATATTTAAGTCCTTTGTTTTTCATGTTGGGAATATAGTTATTCTAGCACAGGGGTTGAAATCAAAACAATTGTAACTTGTCTTGCGATGCAATTTTGATTCGCTCAGTTGCGACTTTTCCCCAAGAACAGGGTAGCTACCAGCACAATCACAAAAAGGCTGACACCCTGGATGGCGAAAGCGGCACCAAAGCCCGACCGAGTAATGATGCCTCCAATAAGTGATGAAATGATAGGTCCGCCACGGCTGATGGTATAGTAAATACCGAGCACAGTGGAGCGTTCGCCCTGTGAGGTATGAGTGATGATATAAGATTCGGTGACCGGCATGATGATATACATACATATTCCGAGGATAAGTAAAATAATCGGTACAATCCATACGTATGGTATAACGCTTAGCAGATATATTGCCGGACCTGC
>CAIWXV010000021.1 GCA_903916765.1 uncultured Dehalococcoidia bacterium
ATGCCGATCTCGCCGAATACGGAGCTTGTTTCTGCGGGCTTTACGTTGCCGAGGCAGTTGCCAAAGGGGAGAAAATGGCTGAGTCGATACCGGAGCGGCGTCCGCCTCCTGAACAGAGAAACCAATTAAAATCAGTACCCGTCAATCTATCCGGTTTACCTTTGCCGGTATGGCGATGCAAGGTTTGCGGGTACTTGTGCGCACGAGACAGTCCTCCGGAGATATGTCCTATTTGCAAAGCTAAAAAAGACCGCTTCGAGCGTTTTCTCTGATATCGATGGCAGTTTGTCTCGGTTACTACACAGTGTTACTATTAGAACTGTGATTGAAGAACTCCGAAGAACACTCGCAGAACGTCGAGTATTGCATATCGCCGATTCAGGACGGAAAATCTCTTCTGTTTTGATTCCGGTTTTTCAGAAGGATGGACAATACCATATCCTTTTTATTCAAAGGACTGAACGCGTCAAAGACCACAAAAGTCAGATATCTTTTCCGGGTGGTGCTTATGAAGAAGCAGACGGTACTCTACTGAACACAGCTCTACGTGAAGCTCGCGAGGAAATCGGACTGAATCCCGATGATGTTGAGATATTGGCAGAACTCGATGATACGGCTACTATGGGCACAAGATATATTATCTCGCCTTTCATCGGTTTGATTCCGTATCCATACCAGTTTAACCTGGATAAGTGGGAAACCGAAGAGCTAATCGAAATCCCGATTCCGGTTCTGCTGGATAAAGATAAGGGGGGAGAAAACACTGTCACCGTAGATGGTAACAAAATTAATACTTATATCTATCGTTACGGTAACAAGGTAATCTGGGGAGCTACCGCGAGAATTTTGAAGCAATTTTTAGGAATTATTGGGAGCTTATAAATATCGGGCATATTGAGTGTAATATAGATTATTGCTATAATAATGTCTGCTTTAAGTTGAGTTAGTATCCGTATTCGATGATTTTTCCCTGATTGCATAATTGGTATTATTACTTCCGTATGATGAGATGGACAGGATGGGATGATGAAAGAAGAAGGCGTACAAAAAGGGCATTGGGCTAGAAAGGAACTAATCTGGGGTCTTCTGGGAGTTGTGCTCACCATAGGATTAGGATTTCTCGCCATATATTACAATGATGAGTTGAAGGATATCGCCAATATCAGTGGTTATGGCCTTACAGGTATGTTCCTGATTGCTTTTGTAGCGAGTAGCACCTTTAGCATTACCCCGGTTGCTATGCCCTATTGGATTATTACCATCATGTTGCCGAATATCCTGGCTCCAAAATATGGTATCTGGGCTGCAGTGTGGGTTACATTAGTTACAGCAACTGCAGCTAGTTTGGGTCAGTTTATGACCTTTCTGATTGGTTATGGGGGAAGTAGCAGTTTATCCAAGAAGCTCAGTCAACGTTTCAGTCCTGAAGTTTATGAGAGGGCGTCTGCTTGGGTTAAAAAAACAGGATCAAAGGCAGTCTTTATGATGTCATTTTTCCCCAATCCTATTCATTTGCCAATGACAATTGCAATTGCACTCTTAAAATTTACACCATATAAATTTTTGCTCTATTCTTTTTCCGGTTTACTTCTGAGGAGTGCTATTCTTGCTTTCGCGGGATATTATTTTGCAGATGTATTGATTGGTTGGATAGACAAATATCAAACTGTAGGCTTTACAGCCTCGCCGTTATTTATTGTTGTGATGGTAATAGTAGGCATAATTCTAGCCATAGCGATATGGCAACTTCTTATCTGGATGTTCGAAATCCGCGATAAGAATCGCAAATATAAAGACGCTTCGGATTATGCTAAGAAAAGCGGCAAGCCTCTCCTGGTTGTCGGTGGACCCTGGGGCGTCAAATCTTTCCGCAGATTGCTGAATAAGCCGGCACACGGCAATGGCGATATCTGTCTGGATATCGACCGTAGAGCTATCGAAGGGCATCCCAGTGCGGTGGTTGCCAGCTGCACCGATATCCCATTTGATGATAAGACCTTCGGGGCGGTATTCAGCAGTCATGTTCTTGAGCATATGCCCACAACCAATGCGGCAAAACAGGCTTTAGCAGAGATGAGCCGTGTCGCAGAGGCAGCTTTTATTGCTTATCCGTCACGGCAATCTGTCGCCGCCTGGATTATACGCGATCACCATATCTGGATCTGGCAGAAAAAAGGGAAAACTTATCTCAAACAACGCCATGACAGAGCTAACAAGGAGCGCATCGTTGTTGAAACATCAGGCACAGGTAGTTAACATTATACAAAATTTCGCTACAGAAGAAGAGCAATCTCTCCAGGCTAAAATTGAACAGCTGGCGGGAAGACTTTTCCCGAGGCAGAGAAAAAAACGTGAACAACTTGCTGCTCAACTCCTCGAGATGTATACCCAAGCCTGTGATAAGGATTTTCTGGTGATTCATAGTCCCGGCGGTTGGGGAAATGCCCATTGGCAAGATGTTTTGGACTGGGAGAAAAGCATTGTGACCGGAGTCACAGCCACGCTGGAGAAACTGGGGTATAGTTTCATAGTAGAACAGTACTTCCGCAGTGGGGATGTTCTGTGGGGACCGAAAAGCGTTTTCCGAGAGGCACAATTCTTTTTGTGGGGTGCTTCTTTCAGAGCAGAAGTGCTGGCAGAAGAATTGAAGTTTATTGTACATAATTTACCGAAAGTGAAGGTGGTATTGGTTGGTGCCAGCCAGGGTGCGGCATTTAATAATACTGCTATGATGAACATAGATAATCCGGAACGGATTTATAGTATTGAGTTGGGGACATTTTTCCCTCATATGCCACGCCGTAAGATTACGGAACGAACGTTAGCAATCGACAGCAACGGTTTGATGAATGACCCGATGTGCCATCGTGACCTTTGGGTGGCAACGAAGGCTTATCTGGGGGCATTTTATCGTTGGTTAAAATACAGGGCAATTGGAAAGCCGATGAAATTCACACATTGTATTAATACCCCGGGGCATGAGTACAGGTGGGAATACCCCGCAATTTGCGGACGCATCACCGAATTTCTTACAACCAAATTCAGAGAGAAGCGTTAGCGGGGGGAGGTGTGTTATGAGGCAGGAAAGATTCACTGAAATGGCGCAGGAAGCGATTGCGCTTTCACAGCAACTTGTTCAGCAATATAATCACAATCAGTGGGATGTAGAACATATCCTGTTAGCCTTACTAAAGCAGGAGAAGGGTCTCGTCGGAGAGATTCTCCATGATTTGAATATTGATATCGATGCTGTGAAATCACAGGTGAGCGGCGTGTTGGAAAGAATGCCTAAGGTGTCCTATGCAAGCGGTCAGATTTATGCTACACCGCGTATCGTTGGTCTTTACAATGCGTCTGAGGCCGAGGCAAAAAGATTCCAAGATGAATTTATCAGTACCGAGCATATTTTCATTGCCATTACGAGTGAAGGGAAAGGCGAGTCTTATAATATCCTGCATCGTTTAGGTGTGGATAAGGAGAAGATTTACGCCGCTCTTCAGAAACTCAGAGGCGGGCATCGTGTTACGGATGCCAGAGCCGAGAGTAAATATCGTTCATTGCAGAAGTACGGCCGAGACCTCACTGAACTGGCACGCTTAGGTAAACTCGACCCTGTAATTGGCAGAGAGAATGAGATTAAAAGAGTTGTGCAAATCCTGACACGGCGTACCAAAAACAATCCGGTCGTCGTCGGTGAAGCCGGAGTCGGTAAGACTGCGATTGCCGAGGGATTAGCACAGAAAATTGCCGCCGACGATGTACCTAACTCGTTGAAGAAGCGTAAGGTGATGGCCCTCGATATGGGTGCATTGGTCGCCGGCACCAAATTCCGCGGTGAGTTCGAAGAGCGCCTGAAAGCGGTGATGGACGAGGTCCGACAATCACAGGGTGAAATCATTCTCTTCATTGATGAGATTCATACGGTTGTGGGTGCCGGTGCGGCGGAAGGTGCCATCGATGCCAGCAATATGCTTAAACCAGCACTGGCACACGGTGAGTTACAGTGTATCGGAGCTACCACACTGGATGAATACCGCAAGTTCATCGAAAAAGATAAGGCACTGGAAAGACGGCTCCAACCGGTTTTTCTTAGTGAACCTACTGTTGAAACTACCATCGAAATGTTGCGCGGATTGCGTCCCCGCTATGAGGCTCATCACAAGATAAAAATTACCGATGCAGCGTTGGAAGCAGCGGCTCGCCTCAGCAAAAGATATATCGCTGATAGATTTCTTCCGGATAAGGCAATCGACCTTATTGATGAAGCAGCGAGTAAACTCCGTATCGATACCGAAAGTGCTCCGCCTGAAGTTAAGGATTTAGAAAAGAAACTCCAGCACCTTGTCAATGAGGAGGATGCAGCTTCACAGCGAGAGCAGTATGAGGAATCCGCCAAACTCAAGGCGGAAAGGTTGAGATTGGAGGACGAATATAACAAGGCGAAGAATAGCTGGCTCAAGAAAGAGAAGATTAGCGGCGAGGTGACGGAAGAACAAATCGCTCAGCTGATTTCTAATTGGACGGGTATTCCTGTTTCTCAGATGCTGGAGGGTGAATCTGAGAAGCTTTTGCATATGGAAGAGCGCATCCATGAACGTCTGGTGAATCAAGAAGAAGCTGTCAAGGCTATCTCTGAAGCAATCCGCAGAAGTCGTTCCGGACTGAAAGACCCCAGACGTCCCATCGGTAGTTTTCTGTTTCTGGGACCGACAGGTGTCGGCAAGACAGAACTGGCGCGTACCCCTTGCCTGGTTCCTCTTCGACGATGAGAATGCCATGGTGCGGCTCGATATGTCGGAATATCAGGAAAAACATACCGTTTCTCGTCTCATCGGTGCACCGCCGGGTTATGTCGGTTATGACGAGGGTGGACAGCTTACTGAGGCGGTGAGGCGTCGTCCGTATCGCGTCATTTTGCTTGACGAAATCGAGAAAGCAAACCCGGAAGTGTTCAATAGTCTGCTTGGGGTGTTGGATGACGGGCGGATGACCGATGGACACGGCAGAACCGTAGATTTCAAAAATACCGTGGTTATTATGACCAGTAATGCCGGTGCGGAATTCATTAAGCGTGAGTCTGCTATCGGTTTTGCCTCCAGAAAAGATGAGACCAAGACACGTAAATCCGGCTATGAGGATATGAAAGATAAAGTTTTGGCTGAAGTGAAGAAAACCTTCCGCCCTGAATTTCTCAATCGCCTGGATGAAATTATCGTCTTCCATGAGCTGAATGAGGAACAACTCAGGCAGGTGGTGGATCTGCTGGCCAAGGACTTACAGAGGCGTTTGGAAGAGCGCAAGTTAGGCGTGGAAATCACCGAAAAAGCCAAATCATGGTTGGCAAAAGAGGGTTACGACCCGGTTTACGGTGCCCGACCGCTACGGCGGGCACTGGAGAAATATGTGGAGAACCCCCTGTCAATAAAAGTTCTGGGTGGTGAATTCAAAGAAGGCACTACCGTGGTGGTTGACGCCGGGGATGAAGGACTAACCTTTACGGCTAAAGCCAAATAGCAGTTTCATACCGAACTTGCCTAAACTGGTGTTCTCTGGTAAATTTAATAATGTCTTTGTTTTTATGGGGCTGTAGCTCATCTGGGAGAGCGATTCAATGGCATTGAATAGGTAAGGGGTTCGAGTCCCCTCAGCTCCACCAAGTAAATTAGCGTATGATTTAGAGTGCAGATTTAGCTTCAGAGATCCTCAGATTATGATTGAAGAGATTATCCCCAACTTATACCGCACGGAAATTCCTCTACCCCGAAGCCCACTGAAGTGGCTGAATTCATACATTGTCCGGGGAGACAATCGGTTTCTGATCATCGATACAGGTTTTAATCGCGAAGAGTGTCTGAACGAAATGAACGCCAATCTGAACAAGCTTGGTGTTGATTTGAACAAGACCGATATATTCCTTACTCATCTCCACGCCGACCATACTGGCCTTGCCGGAACACTCGCCACGGCAACCTCTAAAGTGTATTTCAATGAGGTAGAAAAGAACCTGATTAACACTGAGGGCCGGATGGGCTACTGGCAGAAAATGGTTGAATATTATGCGGCTAATGGTTTCCCCGTCGACGAGGCTCGCCGAACTTTGGAATACCACCCGGCACGACGATGGGGCGATATGCGGCCGGTTGAGTATTCCATCGTCAGAGATGGTGACTCCATCGATATCGGAAATTTCCACTTCCGCTGCATCTCCACACCGGGACACTCACCGGGGCATACGTGTCTTTACGAGGCGGCCCAGAAGATTCTTGTCGCCGGTGACCTCATTCTTTTTGATATTACGCCCAATATTGCCTTCTGGTTAGAGATGGATGATGCGCTGGGTGAATACCTTGCCAGTCTGGAAAAGGTTAACGCCCTCGACGCGAAAATTGTCCTGACGGGTCATCGACGTTTGGTGCACGATCACCGTCTTAGAATTAAGGAGCTACAGGAGCACCACCGTCAGCGGTTGAATGAAGTACTGGCCGCGCTTAAAGATGGCGAAAAGAATGTGCTACAGATAACTCCTCTTATTCACTGGAACCTCAATGTGGAGTCATGGGAGGCGTTTCCCCCACCCCAGAAGTGGTTTGCCTTCGGTGAAGCCCTGGCTCATGTGAGGTATCTTGAAGTTCGGGGGAAGATAAAGCGTATCACCCGGGACGGGCAGATAACCTATTCACTGGCATGATAGGCTATCTGCATTTCTCTTATCTAGGCTAAACCATTATTTCCCGTTCTCTGCTGGAGTCGTTTCAAACTGGCTGTTGTAGAGTGAAGCGTAAAAGCCGTTCGCTTGAAGCAAGCCTTCATGATTACCCTGCTCCACAATTTCACCGTCTTTCATCACCAGTATGATATCGGCATTCCGGATGGTAGATAATCGGTGCGCGATGATGAAACTCGTTCTGCCTTTCATCAGGTCTACCATAGCTTCCTGTATCAATACTTCGGTTCGGGTATCTACCGAACTCGTAGCTTCGTCCAGTATCAAAATCTTGGGGTCAGCTAGAACAGCCCGGGCAATCGTCAAGAGTTGTTTCTCACCTTGGGAAATATTGGAGGCTTCCTCGTTGATTACCATATCGTAGCCGCCCGGTAGTGTGTGCACAAAATGGTCGATGTTTGCCGTTTTGGCGGCAGCGAATATCTCTTCGTCGGTAGCCCCGATTTTACCGTAACGGATATTGTCTCTAATTGAACCATTGAATAACCATGCATCTTGTAATACCATGCCAAAGGTGTCCCGGTAGTCCTGTCGCCGGAACTGCCGTATATCGACTCCGTCCAGAAGTATTGCTCCTGCATTGACATCATAAAAACGCATTAGTAGTTTGACGATGGTCGTCTTACCGGCACCGGTAGGTCCTACAATGGCGACTTTTTGTCCCGGTTTGATATCTGCACTGAAATTGTTAATGACAGTCTTGCCGGCAATATAGCCGAAAGATACGTTTTTGAAGCTGACATTACCGGTAACTTTGCCCGGTATTGCGGGTTGAGATGCTTCGGCGATTTCCTCTTCTCCATCCAGGAACTCGAAAACGCGCTCAGATGCCGCTGCCGTAGACTGCAATATATTTACCATCGTAGCAATCTGAGCCAACGGTTGGGTAAACGACCTGACGTACTGGATAAAAGCGAGGATATCGCCCACCTGTATGGTCTTTTGTATCGTCAGATAACCGCCCAGGATACAAACTGCAACGTACCCCAGGTTCCCGATGAACATCATGGTGGGTATCATTATTCCGGATAGAAATTGTGATTTCCATCCGGATTTATATAACTCTTCGTTTAAGCCGTTAAATTGCTGAATTGATTTTTCCTCACCGTTGAAAGCCCTCATAACATTGTGTCCGGCGTACATCTCTTCGACATGTCCGTTAACATGTCCCAGATAATCCTGTTGTTGTTTGAAATAGGTCTGCGATTTCTTTACCACAAACGTAATGAATATCGTTGATAGTGGTATTATCAGCAGGGCAACGAGAGTCATCAGCCAGCTTATGGTCAGCATCATTATCAGGACGCCGATAACAGTGGCAATCGAAATTACTATCTGGAACATACTCTGGTTCAAGGTAGTAGATATCGTATCGACGTCGTTCGTGACGTGACTTAACACCTCACCGTATGTCTTGGTATCGAAATATTTCATGGGGAGCCGGTTTATCTTTTCCGCAATCTTCTTGCGTAAGTCATAGGTAACTTTGATGGAAACGCTGGTCATGATGTAGCCCATGATATAGCTACATATCGTGCCGATGATATAGAAAATCAACAAAAGCAATATAATATGGCCGATATAGGCAAAATCTATACCGCCGCCCTGTGCATTTGTTACTTTTGATACCAAGCCTTCGAATAGCTTGGTGGTAGCTTTTCCCAGAAGCTTGGGGCCGATTATCGTGAAAACGGTGCTGGCAACAGCTAAAATCAGTGCTATTAAAAGCGAAATGCGATATGGTTTCAGATATTTCAGGAGGGTTACCATGGTACGCTTGAAGTTCTTTGGTTTTTCTCCTGCCATGGCCATACCCATAGGCCCACCGTGCATAGGTCCGCCACCCATAGGACCTCTTCCCATAAAACCACCTGCGGGTTTCTGAGAAGTTTGCTTGCTCTGAGATGAGTTTCTCTGTTCGCTCATAGCAGTTCCTCCTTCGATAGCTGGGATAGAGCAAGCTCCTGATATACCTTACAGTTAGTCATAAGCTCTTTATGGGTGCCTTTTCCCACGACTCGGCCATTCTCCAGAACGACAATCTGGTCGGCTTGCATGATGGTGCTTATTCGTTGCGCCACAATCAGCACCGTCGCGCCACCGGCTTCTTCTTTCAAAGCCTTCCGCAATGCCGCATCTGTTTTGAAATCGATTGCCGAAAAACTGTCGTCGAAGATATATATCTCCGGTCTTCTAGCGAGTGCGCGGGCAATATTTAACCTCTGCTTCTGTCCGCCGGATAGGTTGGTTCCGCCCTGTGACACCAGTGTCTGAAAGCCTTTCTCACTGGCATTGATAAAGTCTATCGATTGTGCAATTTCTGCCGCTTTTTTTATTTCTCCATTCTCAAGAGTGTCTTTACCGTAGGCAATGTTACCTTCGATGGTACCGGCAAACAAGACCGCCTTTTGCGGAATGTAGCCGATTTTTTCACGAAGGTCGTGCTGAAGTACTTCTTGAATATTGATGTTATCGACCATAATTTTACCTTCGGTAACATCATAAAAGCGTGGGATCAGGTTAATAAGTGTGGATTTCCCGCTTCCGGTACCGCCTACAATGGCGGTTGTCTGCCCCGGGAACGCCGTAAAGGAAATTCCCTGGAGAACATAATCTTCAGCATCAGGATATTTGAAACCGACATTCTGAAATTCTACGAGGCTTTTTTTATCTCCATTGAATTTCCGCGGTTTTGCGGGGTCGTTTATACTCGGTTCAGTCTCCAGAACTTCACTGATGCGTTGCGCCGAGACTGCCGCGCGGGGTATCATCACGAACACTATGGAAACCATCAAGAACGACATAATTATCTGCATGGAATATTGCATAAATGCCATCATGTTACCCACTTGCATGGAGCCCTTGTCGACTTGATGCGCACCTATCCAGACAATGAGCAACATCACACCATTCATTAACAGCATCATTGCCGGCATCATAAATACCATGATGCGGTTAATGAACAAAGTCGTTTTGGTTAAATCGACATTAGCTCTGTCGAACTTATTCTCCTCGAATTTCTGAGTATTGAATGCCCTTACTACCATCAAACCGGTGAGCATTTCGCGAGTAACCAGATTTAACTTATCGACCAGTTTTTGTATACTCCGGAATTTAGGTATGGCGATGGCAAATACCGTGATGACCATTGTGAGCAGTGCCACAACCGCCACGGCAATAATCCAGGACATCGAAGCGTCCTGCCCGAGTGCTTTGATGATACCGCCGACACCTATAATAGGGGCGTAGAAAACGAGCCGGAGGGCCATTACGAGAACAAGTTGTATTTGCTGGATATCATTAGTGGATCGTGTAATCAGAGAAGCGGTAGAAAATTTATCGAACTCACTGTTCGAATAATTCGTTACTTTAGTGAAGATATTACGGCGGGTATCACGTCCGAAACCGGCTGCCACACGTGCCGCCAGGAAGCCGACGGATATAGAACATAATACGCTTGCCAGTGTCAAAAGCAGCATCAATCCGCCGATGTTTAACATGTACCTGATTTGTATGCCGCCCGTATTGATTCCAACTGTTTTGTATTCGGTTGATAAATAAGCAATATCGGCCTGTTTTTTGATACTATCCGGTAATGAAGCAAGCTGACCGTTCGCTGTCTGACGGATAGCGTCGAGTTGGGCAGATGGCAGACTCGATAACACCACGAATGGGTCGACCCCTGCAGGAAGATTCACGTTACCACCGAGGGCACTTGTGGCTGCCCCACTCTTGATGTAAGAAACAATCAATATGGGATTAGTGAAAATCAAATTCAGTTGTGTTATCTCATTTTTGTCGGTCGTGTTTAATTTATAAATAGGCTCGTCGGCGAGTGCGGAATAAGATTTCAAATATTTACTGTAATCATCAGAAGACAGTGTTTGTTTGTCTAATAAAAGGTAGTCGTTTGTGATTCTGGTTTTATCTTCAGCACCGGTGAATAAAAATATCTTATTCAATTCGCTGGCGCGAATTGCAGTCGGAGCCGTATCTTGTATGCCATTTTGTTGGATACCGACATTGATGATTTTGGACATCAAGTCCGGCAGGCTCAAGTCGGATAATGCCTGGCCTAATAGTAATCCGAAAATTAAGATA
>CAIWXV010000022.1 GCA_903916765.1 uncultured Dehalococcoidia bacterium
CATCAGGACCTCACCTTTGAAGAAGTAGCGGCCGTAACAGGCGTCTCGCTAAGCGCCGTTAAAATGCGCATTTACCGCGGCCTCGATCAATTAAAGCGGTTGATGGAGGCAATTTGATAAAAGATAATTTTTTCTTTTTATGTCACATTGTTGAATATATGAATTGTAATTAGCGGTAAATCTCTCCCGTTGTTTTTAAGCGCAGAAGGGTTCCGGAGATCACTCCGGAACCCTTATTTAGTTAAGCGTTGGACAATGGGGGATGAAGATTTTAATTAGTACTGTATCCCGGGATTGTAAAGTGGAGTGCCGGCCGTTGTTTGTACAAATATATCATCAAAAAACGTATTATAAGTGTTTGGACTGTAAACATGCAGGGCGAATTCATCTGTACATGAAGAATAACTCATTGTATTAGTTGTCCGGCAATTGTCGCCTGATGTTTTAATAACGGCGCTCGTTTCAAGAGATCCACCTCCACTTGTGGTCAAAGTATATGAACAGCCATCTTCCGCTGTCCGGGGGTTAGAGTTTAACGTGGAAGAGGAAGCGCCACCTGCCGCAGTAGTATAATTGCCATCACTGTCATACCACCAATACCATGGGTTAGCAGTGGCTGTAGAAGTGTTAGGGTCAGAGGATACCAAAGTAAATTTATCATCCGTCGTAGTCGTTATTGTATTGATAGGAGATTGCGGCAACCAGTTTCCCTGTGCCGTCGATGTGTCACCAAATCTGGGATAGGCCGCTCTATTAATATCAAGAGAGGTGGTTCGAGATGTTGTGCCATTAGGTGCAGTAGATCCGTAAAATATTTCAAATTCATTGGATCTGCTGGGTGAAGATGTCTCCCTGACGCGTACCCCGAGAGTAGCCCAGTCGGCAAGTTTTATCGACTTTATAACAACATCATCAATTAAAAAATCGGCTGAGCAGGGACTGCCTGGAGGGCAAGTCGTCAGAGTCAAGATGCTACCGGGGGGTGTTTGAACAAAAAATTGGATTCTTCCACCAGCTCTGATAAAATTAAGTTGAGTATTGTCCAATGATATGAGCATCTGCTGCCATGTGTCCGTTGGGGTGAATTCCGATCCGTTGATTTTCCCACCGGCACCATCTGCTATGCCAACAGGTGCTATTCGAACTTCTGCCGGTATCCAGTTCCTCCAAGAAGTAGGCAACACCGTACGCTTTTTATACCAAAAACTTAGTGTAGCAGCCGGCACACTAGCAGGAATAGGATTATCAATGAATGTCCGTTGTAGTATAATCCACGGATAGAACCCCGCCAAAATACTATCCCCACTCGTCCATATCAAATAGCCGTTTCTCGATTGGCCGCGATCTGAAGCAGCAACTGTCCAACCACATGATACGCAATGCGTATTTATGGGGTGAGTCCAACCATTTTCTATGCTGGACATATCATCGCTAAAATAAATATCTTCCACCACTGCTCCTTCGGCATCCGTAAGCTTCTTGTATGCAATCAATTTGAAGCTATTGCTGACACTTCTCCAAAATACTATGTATGGATCATTATCAGTAGGGAGACGAAATTGATTATTATGGCCCATTGCGTATGAGATACCAAATTGATCAACCGCTACGGGGTTAAACAATTGCGAGTTCGAATGGCTATCGGCTCTGACAGAGAGCCCTACAAGGTATTGACGGGAAAGAAGACCGCCTACTTTGATTTTTGCCTGAGCATCGTAACTGAGCTTCTGTCCTCCATGCACCCATGCATCATTATAAAAATTTCCATCTCCGTTGGGAAGATAACGTAAAAAGAATCTGTTAGCGTAAACATTTGTTTGGATGGCTTCATTTCCATCTATGCTTGCCTCTTGAAAATTTCCCCAACTATAGTACGACCAGCTGCTCCGCCCACCAGCACAATCAGGTGCGGGATAAAGCAGCCATCCAGGTATATCAGCCATCCACTGAAGTATTTGCATTGGAGTAAGTGCAGCAATATCAATATGGAACCACGACGCAATCGTAGAAAGTGCATTTGATACCTGTGCAAGTATGTCTGCTGGCAATTCTGTATATGGTGATATCTCCCAATTATTGACGTTAAGTGTAGTCTCACCATTGGGTTTCTCAACACTATCCGTAACTGGCCATATACTAGTAATAGTTCGGCTTACATTTTTAAATGTTCCCTTAGAAGTAATCGTGGCGCTCGCTACTGTTGTGATTCCGCCACTCGTGAAGGAGAAAGCGGGGTAAACTCCAGACAGTATTGCCCCCGATATTCCAGTATAGCGATATATCGTGTTACTACCGTCCTTTTTGAAGAACCCCGGCGCAGATTGGGAGGCAGACGGGAAGGTACCGCTGATAGTGATAGTGGAACCGCTGCTGGCAGTGACAGTGGCAGTGGCAGGAACGAAGGTGCCCGTCAAACCGGTGACGGTCAATGTGGCAGTACCACCGCCGGGCAGTGTAAGCGTTTGTGATGACAATACAAGTTTATCTACTGCCCATACATAGTTTGCCTTCATGTAACGTAATCCAGCTTCCGCGTTATAATAAGCACGCTGGGTGTACATTCCCGATACCGGGTTCAAAGTCGAGCTGGAGAAAATGTACACTAGTCCACCACTGAGCGCGCTTAAGACGACCAGGGCAACAATTAATACGATCATGAGCGCGCCCTTCTGGCCGTTTCGACATATATCGCGGTATCTGCATCCGGCCAAATTTCTGACCGATAGTCTTGTATTTATTGAGTTTTGCATGATCATCCTCCCTTAAATATGCGAATATTCATCCCGTATCATAATGAAGAATTGCGCGGGTAAACTTTTGTTACAAAATATTTTTTAGGGTCATTAGGGTCATCTATCGTAATACCCCATGGTTTTCTTGATGAAGTAATCTTGACAGTAATGCCCCCGTCCGTCATGTTCACATTGTAGGTCATTGTGAAAGCACCGACATTATCTAATAGCGTGTCATAGGTTTCATTATCTGAAGATAACTGGATACAATTGCCGCTATTGCAATTGATGCTACTGAGCCGGATATATCGAATTCCGAGTATGGTGTGATGATAATGAAAAGGCAACGTGATTACTTGGTTTAGCGTTGTTGCAGAAGAAGGTAAGCAGTGTTCGGAACATTCGAGCAGTTCCCGGCTTATCCTGGCAATCGCCAGCTGCGCATTTGCACTGATGGCGGCGTTGTCCTTCGCGAAAAGATAACCCTGCACATATTTTACGATGCCCAGGCCTGCAACGGCGGACATCATGCCTACGAGAATCAGGACGGCGATCATTTCAATCAGGGTGAATCCCTGCTGTCGTTGATGCTGTTTTTTTGTCATGTCATTCCCCCCCGGATCTGACTTGCATAAAATAGGCTACAATTGTCTGGTTGGCTTTTGTTATTGTCACCTGTATCGTCTCAAAGGTTGGAGTACTGCCGCTAGTACTTGTTATGGGAACGGTACAAGTAGTTCCATCACATCCGACGGCGTGCTTAAATGTATCCCAATTGCATGTGCATGGGCCTGGGGGGCATTGGATCGCTTCAGTAGTATGACAGCACCAACAGTCGGTTGTGCATTTTGATAAATAGCATTCGTAAGCTGCAGTAATAGTTTCCATGTCAACGCTGGCGGCACCCAAGTTACGGGCCTGCGTTACGGGGTCTGAACTCTTTGTGATTGCCGTGCCCATGAAGGTAACGAAGAAACTGGCCAGAATAGCAAAGACGGTAATGGTGACGATAACTTCGATTAACGTGAATCCCTTTTCTGTCCTTCTGTTCTGCATGAGCTTTTTTATGGTATGCATGGTATTTACTCCGTATTTTTTGTTATTGTGATCGGTTACGTCCCTAATTTAAGGGCGATGGTACGAACCCCGTATTTTTTGTTATCTTGATCGTTTCCGTTCCCCCAAGGGTGAAGACTATGTCATTAGCATTTGGGGTATCCCCAAGCGGATATGAACATGGCCTTCCCCACATGTCAAAGGTAACATCGGAACTTGCGGACAATGTCACATTTTGGAGTGTGACGACATCATTAATTGCTCCCGGAAGACTGACTCTGAGGTTCTTATTGCAATTCTTGAACATGAAATAGCTGTTTGGCGACATGCTGATCCCGTAAGATGATTTGCAAGTTGCTATAACGCTCGTATCAGCATCTGCGTTCATCGCCCGCAGCTGGACATAGCGAATATGACCTCTCAGTGCCTCGGCTTGCGTTTTGATGTTCGCCTCGTTCGTGGATGTACCCCGCGAGAACACGACAACCGATACGATGCCGATCAGAATCAGCACCGCAATAATCTCGATTAAGGTAAATCCTTTCTCCCGCTTTTGCTTAGGCATTGTGTAATTCTCCCGTGAAAGTTCCGTTGTTTCCTTGTTTCCTGTTCTCCAAAGCCTTCATTAATGTTATTCCCGTTACGATTCCTGCCATACCGCATGTAAGGGCTAACAGTCCACCAGAGGTTGTCTTCACGACAATGGCAATAAGAACGGCGCTTAAAATCATC
>CAIWXV010000023.1 GCA_903916765.1 uncultured Dehalococcoidia bacterium
AAACTGTGGTTAGGAAAAAACGGGCAAATATTAAATTGCCCCGACCCTATAAGAAAATATACTCTGGCAGCTGGGGAAGAAAAGAAAGGGCAGCTACTTTAACAGGAGGATTTCATGGAACAGGTAGTAATCTTAGGCGGCGGTGTCGCGGGTATGCAGACGGCCGCAGCCCTCAGTGACCTGGGGATAAAGTCTGTCATAATCGAAAAACAATCCGAACTGGGGGGAAAGGTAAAAACATACGATAAGATCTTTCCATTTTTTCAGAGTGGTAAAGAGATAGTAAAATATTTGGAAAGCAAGTTACAATCATCTTCTTTAATCAATATTAAGACGGGAACTGAAATCTCTTCGGTTACCGGTTCTGCTCCGGATTTTCAAGTAAGACTGACAGCAGACAGCCAGAGAATTCCGGCTCAGGCTATTGTAGTAGCTACCGGATTCGAACCGTTCGATGCCTCTTTACAGGAGGAATACGGATACAGTGTCTACCCCAACGTAATTACGGCCACGGAAATGGAACATATGCTTGATTTCGAAAGTGATACACATGGAGAACTGACAAGGCCCAGCGATGGTAAACCGGCTAAAAGAGTGGCAATGATATTTTGCGCAGGGTCACGCAGTGAGAAGTTAGGTCATAATTACTGTTCGCGTATCTGTTGCTCTTTCACCATCAAACAGGCTATCGAGATTAAGGAGAGACGCCCAGATGCATGGGTAACGTGTTTTTACATAGATATCCGTACATATGGTCGAGGTTTTGAAGAAATGTACCGGAAAGCCCAGGAGCTGGGAATAAAATTTATCAGGGGGAGAGTGGCCGAATGCGGTATGCTACCTAACGGTGATATCACACTAAAAGCCGAAGATACCATTCAGGGTAAACCCATAAGAGGGACCTTTGACTTAGTCTCTCTCTCCACCGGGATGACTCCATGCGTAGACGCGGTAAAATTAATGCGTATACTCGGGATTAGGGTAGACGAGGATGGGTTTTTCACGAGTATAGACACAGAGACGCAACCAAATATTTCCTCCCGGGAGGGAATATTCCTAGCCGGTGCGGTAACCGGGTTGAAACCTATCCCAGATTGTATCTCGGATGGTAACGCCGTGGCAGCCAAGGTGGCTGGTTTCATTAAGACACAGGTTGTTCCACAGGGATTTGTTTAGCAAATAAAACACAAAGGAGAACTATGAGAGTTTTTATTGCCGGTATAGATGGTTACCTGGGGTGGTCGTTATCACAATATCTGACTACGAGAGGGCATGAAGTCGCCGGATGCGACACGTTCTTAAGAAGAAAATGCGTGGAAGAGGTAGGGTCACAGTCCGCGACTCCTATTGTAACCATGGCTAAGAGATTAATCGCTTTTAAGGAAAAATATAAAAAAGATTTGCTGTTTAAAGAAGGCGACCTGCAGAATTACGAATTTATACTGAGCTTTTTTAAAGAGTTTCAACCGGAAGCTATCGTGCATCTGGCAGAGATTCCTTCGGCTCCGTATAGTATGATAGATGTGCATCATGCTACTTTCACCCAGATAAATAATGTAATCGGGACCTTGAATATGATGTATGCCATGAAAGAAGTCTGTCCGCAAGCTCATCTGGTAAAATTGGGTACCATGGGCGAATACGGAACACCGAATATAGACATTCCGGAAGGTTTCTTCACCATCGAATACCGCGGTCGTACGGATACCTTGATGTTCCCCCGACAAGCGGGGAGCTGGTACCACCAGACTAAAGTCCATGATTCTAACAACATCATCCTTGCCTGTAAAATCTGGGGGATGAGGTCGACTGATATAATGCAGGGCGTTGTTTTCGGCACTCGAATTGATGAGATGGGTGATGATGAAAGACTGCTTTCCCGGTTCGATTTCGATGAATGTTTCGGCACGGCAATTAACCGTTATTGTGCTGAAGCGGTAATCGGTCAGCCGCTTACCCCGTTCGGCAAAGGCAA
>CAIWXV010000024.1 GCA_903916765.1 uncultured Dehalococcoidia bacterium
ACAGGCGATACGGAACAGGACGCCAGATATCTTGCTGATAAGATCATCGGGCTCAGGATTTTCGGCGACAGCCAGGGGAAATTCAACCTGTCAGTGAGCGACATCGGGGGCGAGCTTCTGGCTGTAAGCCAGTTCACACTGCTCGCCGATACAAAGAAAGGACGCCGCCCCAGCTTCACCGATGCAGCCCCACCAGATGAGGCGGAGGCGCTCTTCGACAAATTCGTTTTCCTGTTAAGAAAAAACGGTTTAAAGGTAGAAACCGGCCGCTTTCAGGCGCACATGGTAGTCGATATTGTAAACGACGGCCCCGTCACTATCATGCTCGACAGCAAAGAGAAGTTTCCGCCAGAGTAATCCTTCAAGAATACCTTTTTATGATAGCCCACACCGACGCTACTTGTCTGTTTGCGGTTTATTGGCGTTGGAGACCAACACTTTATGATACGCACAAGTAACAATGTAGCGTTTTGTTTAATCTCATCTAATCGTTCGAACCCCCGTCACCTGAGGGCACCACATTGAACAAAAGCTTGGAATGTTCAATTTCTTCCCCACTCTAAATGATACGCTTTATCCGCTAATATGCTAATGCGTTAACAAAATACCTCAAGAACAACCAACTGATTGGCAAGCCTAGGTGATGCCGGCTCCAGGGAGAAGGCCTTGTTTTTCGCTTAACCTACGTTCCGGCAATAGTAATCCATAACCATGCAGTACCGATACCCAATAATCCACCTATCACAACTTGGAAAGGTGTATGCCCTACCAGTACTTTAAAGTCACGGCCAAGCACTTTAACAGGATGCCTTTCTCCTATTTCTTTTAAAATTCGATTCAGAATAGCTGCCTGTTGCCCGACTGAGTGTCGAACTCCTGCAGCATCATGCATGACGACAAATGCTAATATTACAGAAATCCCAAATGTGACTGATCCAAGCCCATCGCTAAATGCTACAGCAGTAGCCAGACTTGTAACTAACGCAGAATGTGAGCTAGGCATACCACCGCTGCTCACTAAATATCGAAACTCGAATTGTTTTTTCTGCAGCAGAGCCACAAACGTTTTAAGTAATTGGGCGATTGCCCAAGAAAATAGCGGGGCAATCAATGTATTATTAGTTATAAGTTCATGAAACATGGTGTTTATCCATTTATTGCTGCTCTGCTAAGAAACATCTACTCGCCTATCTCAAATGGATGCAACTTTTTCCGCGACACATTATCACGGTAATTATACCGCTATCATTTGATGTTATAAAGATATGGCTTCTCCCAAGCAAGTAATTATAAGAGAATTCTTTGGGGGCGCCGAAGTGTACGTTAGTTTAGAATGTTCACACATCTTCGTCTACAAATACCGAACATGCATCGCTCAGTGGCAACGCAGGCGCATATCGATTAAAATATAATCGCCATGATTTTTAAAAGACTGGCTTTAAGAGATAAATAATGACCGGAATGGAAAAGTATCTTCAACCGAGCTACACCATAGACTCCGACGAGCCGTCAATAAAAAAGAAGGCC
Source organism: uncultured Dehalococcoidia bacterium (assembly GCA_903916765.1). GTDB lineage: Bacteria > Chloroflexota > Dehalococcoidia > Dehalococcoidales > Fen-1064 > Fen-1064. The sequence continues at coordinate 1,528 of CAIWXV010000024.1, forward strand.
ACAGAGCTGACGCGCGGGAAGCAGACGGATACGGAGAAGGCCAAAGCCGCTTTCTACTTCGTTCGAGACAGTATAAAATACAACCCCTATGGCG
>CAIWXV010000025.1 GCA_903916765.1 uncultured Dehalococcoidia bacterium
AATATCGGCGTTACCGAGCAGACCTACTACCGCTGGCGCAAAGAGTACGGTGGGATGCGGGTAGAGCAAGCCCGCCGGCTTAAAGAATTAGAGCAGGAAAACTCACGGCTGAAGAAGCTGGTAGCCGATCTATCTCTGGATAACGCCATCCTCAAAGAAGCCTCACGGGGAAACTTCTAAGCCCGTCCAAGAGAAAGGTAGTCATCAACCATGTCAGCCAGAAGCTGGCAGTCTCGGAAAGACGGGCATGCAAAGTCCTTAGCCAAGATAGGACAACCCAACGTCGTGCCATATTACTGCCGTCCGATGAAAAGCAGTTAACCGCGGATATTCTGGCACTGGCAACCAAATACGGACGGTACGGCTACCGGAGAATCACGGCATTGTTAAACAATAATCAGGGGTGGAAAGTAAATCACAAGAGAGTAGAGAGGATCTGGCGGAGGGAAGGCTTGAAGGTCCCAAAGAAACAACCCAAACGGGGTAGACTATGGCTTAATGACGGCTCCTGTATCCGACTGAGACCGGAGCACAAGGACCATGTCTGGAGTTATGACTTCATGGTAGACCGTAATAGTAACGGCAAGGCTTTCAAGATACTGAATATTATCGATGAGTACACCCGAGAATGCCTGGTAACGCTGGTTGACCGCAAGATTAAAGCCGATGATGTGATCGACCAGCTCTTTAATCTATTCGTCTTTAGAGGTATACCGGAACATATCCGTTCCGACAACGGTCCTGAATTTACGGCCAGAGCGGTGAGGAAATGGCTTAGTAATCTGGGGGTGAAGACCTTATTTATCGAACCCGGCAGTCCCTGGGAGAACGGTTACATCGAATCATTTAACGGGAAAATGAGAGATGAATTGCTGGACCGGGAGATCTTTACAACTCTGGAAGAAGCCAGGATATTGATAAACCAGTGGCGGAGAGAATATAATACTTCCCGACCCCACAGTTCCAAGAACTACCGACCACCGGCACCTGAGGCTAAATTATTACCGGTACTAACTTAACAAGTGGTAGCACTACTGGGGGCAGGCCACGGCTGCTATGATAATTAAAAATCCTTTCTTTTCGTGGCTCATATAGTTTACACTTCCTATTTACTTTTACTGCGAGACCTGATAATACCAATAGCTGCTAAAATGATACCGATTATGATAAAAACGGTGCCTACACCTGAACCTCGAAGAGGGGCACCATGAATTGATACTATTGCTATTCCTAATATCAATAATATTATACCTATCACAGAAAGAATGACAACCCGTGTTTTGCGATTGCTTGTATTCTTGCCCTTGTCTTCCATCTCAAAATCCTCCTTAATTCTAATTTATTTCTACCAAATGTGTATCAACAATCTGCTGCGTCCGATTTTCGTTATTGGGTTTGGCCTAATCCTTTTCTGTAAAGCTATTAATTATTTTTTCGATGGTTGCTGTATTTGCATTTTCCAAAGATGTAAGCGTGAAGTCGCAGACATTATAAAAGTAATTTTTGCTTTCCAACACATTAACAAAGTACACACACATTAACAAAGTACACAGTTTCGGTATTGTTCGATTTTCTTGTACCAGTTAACGGAACAGTTAATCCCTTACAAACTCCTATCGTAATATTAGAAGGCTGTCCCCATACCGGGTTGGTAACGGCAGCACCAAATGCGACCTTAGCTACTAATGTTCTCATAATAGTTCGAACTAACAAATTGCTCTCCATCCGCTATGCTCTATGATGGAAAATGGTTTATGCGAGACTAAAGAGTCCGTCCATTTAATTATGAGAATATTAGTAAGAAGTAGAATTCGATACAGTTATTAACTGTCTTCGCCGACGTCTCACCCTATTCTGCCGGTCGCTATTTCTTTTTCGATCACAATCGGGACAGTATTCCTTGTGTCTCCCCGGCTTTACATCAGAGTTTGGAGTTAAAGGTTTCCCGCACATTTTGCATATTGGGGGACCTTTTAATTCCGTTTGTTCCTTCGGTCTGTTATCTCGCATTTGCTCATATTGCATAATAGCCAGAATTGTCTTGCCGTCTTCTTCTCTGCTGTAATGCCCGTACCTGTGGATTAGCCCGCAGGCAGTCAAATCCCTAATATCTTGAGAAGTAACTTGACGATAGGCTCCAGGACATCTCTCTTTGAACCATTCAGCAAATGTCTCGGGATTTGTGATAAACATAGGTCACCCCCGAATCCCGGAGGTATTAGCTATTTGGGGCAGGTTAAAAACCCGGAATGATTGTTGTAGAAGGGTTAAATTGATTCCAAATTCTAATTTCTTATTTCGGAACAGGTCTATTAAGGGGAGCCGAATAGGATTCGAACTCATGCGATTATGGTAAACGAAAAGCAAGTCTGAAAGGTCTGTCTTTCGTACAGTCCGCTCTACCAATTATGAAGCTAAAAAGTCCTCGA
>CAIWXV010000026.1 GCA_903916765.1 uncultured Dehalococcoidia bacterium
GAGCAATTTGATAAAGAAGGATTCCCAACAGAAAATGATAGTGAAGTTACTCAGCGGATGTTCCTGATTGGGTATGAAACATTAAAAAACCGCAAACAGGAGATAGGGTTATGAATACCAGTATCAGGGAAAAGCGTTTAGCCTACAAAGCCATATTGAATGAAGCTAATTGTATGCTTTGCTCATTCTGTAAATTTGCCAGTTTTGGGGGAGGTTCAGTTTGTTATGGTGAATCATATATGGAGTGTGAACATAAATTAGTAGACCGCTTAGAAACTGAACATGGAACTTATGGCATGGAACCGGGGGATGATTGTTGGGCATTCCGACCCTATGAAAAGATTGACGTGGTAGCCGATATCGTTGGGTTAATGCTTGGCACAGAGGATGGATCAAGCTGGATTAAAAAAGACGATGGTACATATTCAGTTTATGTAGTTAAGGAGATAGGGATATGAGTGACAAAGTTGATAAGGCAATCCAGAAAATTAAGCAGATAAGCAAGGACATGATTAAAGAATGGCGACCTGACGATTGGGAACCACTGGATTGCGAAAAATGTCAATGCCGAGAATCTCGGTGCGAAACATGGTGTACATTATACAGAACCTACGAGGATGCCGCAGATGCCATGCTATCTGCTCTACTCAAATGGTTAGAGGAAAGATGCACTAACCACGTTTCTTACGAGATTTATGATGCTAACAAACATTGGATAGAAAATACCAAGGGTGGACAAATGACAAGAGGTTATCGGCATCGTAAAGACTGCCCTCAATGCATGACAGAATTAAAGGAGAGTGGGTTATGAATGACCAAGACAGATTATTAACTGACGCTGAACTTTGCAATATTATAGTAACTGCAAATAGCAGGGATTATTCTGATATAGAGTTTATTGGTCATGTTTCAATAGTGCAGGACAGGAAGTCCATCGCTGCCCGTGATAAGTGGTGGATGAGTAAACTGGAAGATTTATTTACTGACCATCCCTGCGATACTATCTGCGAAGAGAATTGCAAAGTATGTTCTTATGACCTGTGGCAACAACTCAAGAAAGAGGCAAGGCAATGATTTGTCCATTAAAAACATTGGCTCTTATGGTAGCTCAACTTCCTGGTAAGCCTGAGTATCGGCAATGTGATGGCGTAAATTGCGCTTGGTGGTTCACGGAGAAAGGTGGCTGTTGCTCATTACCAGCTATTGCGAATCTTTTGGCAGAACTTAAAGGAGAAGGATTGTGACAACAGAAATACAGGACATACTTGTTAAGTATTTTTACTCATGGATACCCAAGGATACTAAGGATTTTTCATTCTACCCAATTGCAGAGGAAATAGAACCTAAATCCATCGCTGCCCGTGATAAGTGGTGGGTAGAGTGGCTTGATAAACTATTTCATAACCTGTTGCCGTACATTTGCTTGGAGCGGAATTATCTACAGTGTGCAAATTGCCCCGAAATGCGGAAGGAGGTTTGTGCTTATAACGTGTGGCAAGAGCGCAAGGAGGAGATAGGGATATGACAGACAATCCAGCGTTCTTAGTATTCTGCAAGGCGTGTAACAGGAAACACTATATGACACACCAACCTTGCCCTACTTGTGGCGTTTATACTGTGCCACAACCAAAATCAGAGAAGGTTTACAATAACTGCACTTCCACAATGTATAAATGTGATGGCTGTGAAGCCTACGAAGATAGATACCGATAAGGAGATATGAATATGAACACAGAATGGCGACCTGATGATTGGAATACTAAAACGCCCTTTTCATTTGATATTAGCCGTAGTACCTTTGAAGCAGGCGCAGATGCCATGCTCTCTGCCCGTGATAAGTGGTGGATAGAGAGGATACAGAAAGAAGTATTTGATGGTGGTTGCTATATATTGAGGGCGGATACAAAAGCTACTTGCGAGAAGTGCGGGGCATATCCAATATGCCACATGGTTAAATGGCAACAACTCAAGCTGTCCCTGCAATCATCATCAGCCTTAACGAACCTGATGGGCAAGTTCCCTGACTTGCCTGATGTGCGAGAGGTGGGACAGTGACCTTTCACTACCAATACTGGCTTGACCTATGGGCATGGTCGTTGCCCATCAGTATAGCAATCGAGCCGGAGAACAATGCGTTCGTGTTGCATATATTCTGCTTCACTTTCGCCTGCTGGTGGCGCAAAGACCCGGAGCATACCTATTCCTGCGGCATAGAGCAATCGTGGGAGTGTGAGGAATGTGAAAATGACTAAAGAACAAATCGAGGCGCACTACGAAATCTTCAAGGACTGGTATCTCAAGACGAACAAGGTCGGCTATATGCCGTCCGGCGCGATGTTGATAGCTGGGTGGTATGAATACTGCGCCGAGTACAACAGAGTTTTGGACTCAAAGCGAGAATTGGTGCTGGAAGAAAAAGACAACCCCGACTAACAAAAACAAGGGCAACAAAAAAGGCCGAGGAGAAATCCCCGGCCTTTTCTTTTGGTGTGCAAAATTCTACGCGGCTGCCAGTTCTTGTGCCTCAAGTTCCAATCGGTCAGCCCGGCTCAATTTAATATGGCACCCGCAGTCGGCGCACTTGTTGGTATGAAGATTCCAACGATGGCACTTGGGGCAGTTGATGTCGCTGTCAACCCGCCGGTCAAAGAAAAATTTGCAGGCGCTTAACTGTGGGCAATCGTCGCACTGCTCGCCCTTCCTTGAATGGTTATCCATCTTTGCCTGTAGTGTTTCAAACTTCATGCGAAAACCTTTTGTAAAGAGTAGCCAAAAACAGAACGGTACTTCAGCGCCGCCGACTTTCATTACTTCCACCTGCCGCCCGTGGTATTCTCTTCCAAGTCGGCCTGTGTCATTTCCCCTGTCCATCTGCCGTAGAGATTGCGCTCGATAAGCTCTACCATTTCAGCCCGAGTCAGTTGTTCCGGCAGTTCCACCTGTCCTCCGCACTTGCCATCGAAGTCGCAGGCATCGCCCTGCCTGTGGGTGCATGGCATATCGCTGTCGCACTTGCCCGATACAGGCTTGGACACGCCAGAATAGGCTATCCCCCCGCAGGTTGGGCAGACCGCAACGTGTCCGTCCCCGTACGATACCACCTTAACCTCCACCTGCCTCCCGCAACTCGCACAATGTATTCTCATTTTGTACCTCCGTGTTGTCCGGGTGTTCCCAGAGTCAACTGTGAATAGTTTATCTAATTCACAAGGATTTGTCAATCATC
>CAIWXV010000027.1 GCA_903916765.1 uncultured Dehalococcoidia bacterium
AATGGCAATGGCCGCCGCCGGTACAGGTGACAGATCTAAAAATTCCACCAAGGTATACAGCATCACCATATCGAAAAGCAGAGTAACCAGCGCCATCGACAGATATCTCAAACCGCCGAATCTCTGCTCTTTCCAGCCTTTAAACGTCCAGATTTTGTTTAATTCATAATTACAAAGAATGGCAATCAAAGAGGAAATTACGAAAGGCGGAAGGTAGAAGCTCTGTCCTAGGAAAGTGACTTCCGATTTAAAAATTATAGTAAGAGGCCAATAGATTAACATATTTACTGCATAACCTATCCCACCCACAACCATAAAGTTCAGCACCTGGAATTTATATAAGTAGAGGCGAATCAGTTGCTGGAGATATTGCCAGATAATGCGTCTCGATAACTTCGAAGAACCGTGGGATCGCCGGGCAAAAGTGTACGGCACCTCAGTCACTGAAGTGAATCGACTGCGCACCAGAATTTCAAGACCTATTTTCCAACCGAGCGGATTCAATAATTTTGAATCTACGGAGGCACGTCTGAAACCGAAGAAACCACTGACACGATCTTTTATCTTGTACGCTAACGGTAATGCCAACAGGTTGGCAACAAGGGATACAATTCGCCTTGGCAACGTCCATTTTCCGGGGCTTCCACCATCAATGTAACGAGATGCCATCACAAATTCATAATTCTTCAGCGCTTTGATGATATCGGGCAGAACTTCCGGAGGGTGTTGTAAATCAGCATCCATTACTACTACAGACGCACCACTTGCGTAAGAAAGACCATCGACAACCGCAGATGCTAATCCCCTCTTATCTTTGCGAACAACAACCTTTACAGGATATTTATTAGACAAACTCGTAGCTAACTCGGCAGTTCCATCTTTGCTATTATCGTCGATAAAAACAATCTCGTAGTCGTATCCGGAGAGAATATTATGTATCCTTTCAATAAGAAGTGTTATATTGTCCTTCTCATTATAAGTCGGAATTATGATAGAGATAGCCTTACCCATCGGCAAGTCACTCCTCATTACTATTTACGAAGTAAATTTTCTTACATTGTATCACACTGGAAGTGGGGCATCGTACTTCCCCCTGACAACCTTCGAGCGCTTCGCATTACCCTACTTAAAGAAAATGGTGAATACTTTTGCTGCTCAAGATATTATTACAGTACTACATCTTGACAATGACTGGATACTCAATTTGCCATACTTACGGGGACTCCCTCCAAGGATGTGTGTCTGCGAACTGGATGGCAAAACCAGTATTTTCGACGCTAGAGAGATTCCGAAGAATCCTACTGCAAGAAATTGATTGAAGGAATCGGGAAAGACACCGGTTTTATTTTGAGCACCGGTTGTGTGTTACCTGCCGATTGCAAACCTGAGAACTTTAAAACAATGGTAAAAACTGCCAAAGATTACTATCCTTACGCTCGCAAACCTATCAAAAAAATATTTTTAAAAGAAATTTGACAACCATATCTAGTAGTGGTATTATTAAAATTTGTCAAATATGCCTCACAAGCTTTTTCCCTTTATTTTTTATTTTCCGGTAAGAGTTCCCGTTCTCGTTGGTGTTCATTCAACGTAGCACGTCGTTCTTTGTGCAAAATTTAACGTACTGAGTTAGAGGTGTTTTTATGTCGTTAGCCAGCACTATGCCAACAAAATCCCCGGTTCAAAGACATTCCTATGCCAGATTACCTCAGATATTAGAGGTACCCAATCTCATCGAAGTCCAATTGGACTCCTTCCGTTGGCTTCAAGAAGAAGGACTGAGACAGGTACTGGAGGAAATATCCCCGATAACCGACTTCACTGGAAATAAACTGGAACTCACACTCACGGGCTATGAGTTCAGAGAACCGCGTCAATCCGAACGTGAATGTCGTCAACACGACCTGACCTATGCCGCTCCATTGTATGTCAGAGCCCGCCTGCTGATTAAAATCACCGGCGAAATAAAAGAGCAGGATATTTTCCTAGGCGATGTCCCGTTGATGACAGCCAAAGGCACCTTCATCACCAGCGGTGCTGAGCGAGTAGTCGTCAGCCAATTGCTCCGCAGTCCCGGTGTCTATTTTACAGCCGAAGAAGACCCCGCTAGCGGGCTTCACTTGTGCCATGCCAAACTAATTTCCAATCGCGGCGCATGGTTAGAATTCGACACCAGCAGTTCGGATGTTATCTCAGTCAAAATCAATGGCAAAAGAAAAATCGCCGTTACTACCTTACTTCGTTCTCTTGGTTATAAAGGAGATAATGCCATAATCAGCATGTTTGCCAAAGAAGACAATTCACACAATCATCACTATATTAAATCAACACTGGAACGGGACCCATCGATTCGTGATGAGTCCGAAGCTCTACTGGATATCTACCGTAAATTACGCCCTGGTGACCCGCCCAGTATTGAAAATGCCAAGAAATTGTTAGAGGCTCAACTCTTTAATGCCCAGCATTACGATTTGGGTGTAGTGGGACGTTACAAATTAAACAAGAGACTAGGGCTCAATATCCCCGAGAGCCAACGTGCCCTGACAAAAGAAGACCTCGTCGAGATAATCCGCCACATGATCTTGATTAATAATGGCAAAGATTCAGGCGATGATATCGACCATCTTGGTAATCGGCGAATACGCACGGTCGGAGAACTTATTCAAAATCAGTTCCGTATCGGTCTTCTCCGCCTGGAAAGAGTAGCTAAAGAACGTATGAGTACTATACCGGTAGAAGTCGCTACTCCCAGCGTTCTTATCAATACCCGCCCTGTAGTAGCTTCTATACGAGAATTCTTCAGCAGTTCTCAACTGTCACAATTTATGGACCAGCCGAATCCTCTCGCTGAGTTGACTCATAAGAGACGTCTGTCTGCGATGGGACCTGGTGGGTTATCCCGCGAACGGGCAGGGTTTGAAGCTCGTGATGTCCATTATTCCCACTACGGACGTATCTGTCCCATTGAGACACCTGAAGGTCCTAACGTCGGTCTTATTGGTTCCCTGGCTATCTATGGCAAAGTCAACAAATACGGTTTTATCGAAACACCCTACCGTAAAATCACCAAGGAATTGAAAAACAAGAGTAAACAATTGCTCGGAAAGACTATCCGTGAGGCAGTACTCGATGGCAAGGGAAAGAAAATCGTTAATGCTGACACGGTGGTCACTCCAGAAATCGCCGCTAAACTGAGTAAATTATCGCGCAATATTAAGGTTGTGCCTTATGTATCCGAAGAAATTGAATACATGTCGGCAGATATGGATGAGAAATATTCTATCGCCCAGGCAAACGCTCGACTCGATGCAAAAAACCAATTTATGGATGGGAGAGTAGAAGCCCGAATTGGCGGTAGTTATATTCATGAAGCACCCGAAAAAATCGATTACATGGATGTATCACCAAAACAAATATTTAGTGTTGCCGCTGCCTTGATACCATTTCTGGAGCACGATGATGCCAACCGTGCACTAATGGGCAGTAACATGCAACGTCAGGCGGTACCTTTACTTCGCCCCTCGGCGCCTATCGTCGCTACCGGCATGGAATTGGAAGCTGCCCGACATAGCGGACAGGTATTGGTCGCCGATAATCCCGGGGTAGTGACCTCGGTAACCAGTAATGAAATTATCGTTACCAGAGATGACGGACAAACAGATACTTACGAGCTGTTGAAGTTCGTCCGTACCAATCAAGGTACTTGCATCAACCAACGCCCCATCGTGAACAAGGGGGACCGTGTGGAGAAAAAGCAGGTATTGGTCGATAGTTCATCTACCGAGCAAGGAGAACTGGCACTCGGTCAGAATGTAGTCTGTGCTTTTATGAGTTGGCGTGGTTATAACTACGAAGACGCCATTATTATCAGCAGCCGGTTGGTAGAGAATGACTCCTTCACTTCGATACATATCGAAAAATATGAAGTGGAAGCACGGGATACCAAGCTCGGTCCTGAAGAAATCACCCGAGATATCCCCAATGTTGGTGAAGAAAGCCTGAGAGAACTTGATGAGGAAGGCATCATCCGTATCGGTGCCAAAGTAGGACCCGATGATATATTGGTCGGAAAGATTACTCCTAAGGGAGAAACAGAACTATCCGCAGAGGAAAAACTGCTCAGAGCAATCTTTGGCGAGAAAGCAAGGGAGGTCAAAGATACTTCCTTGCGCGTTCCTCATGGTGAATGGGGTAAAATCGTTAATGTCAGAACATTCACCGGTGACGAACTAGCTGCTGGTGTCAACAGAAAAGTGCAGGTCTGGATTGCACAGAAACGTCCCGTTTCCGTCGGCGATAAAATGGCCGGGCGCCATGGCAATAAAGGCGTTGTCTCAATTATCGCTCCAGCTGAAGATATGCCCTTCCTACCGGATGGGACTCCCGTCGACGTAGTCCTCAATCCCATCGGCGTACCTTCACGTATGAATATAGGACAGGTACTGGAAACTCATATAGGATGGGTAGCCCAGGTATTGGGTTTCAAAGTTCTAACGCCAGTCTTCGATGGTGCTGATGACGTTGCAATTGAAGATGGCTTGGCAAGGGTTTGGGTAGCACAACAATCAGGTGCAGTTGAACTTCTGCCGGATAAGCGTCGTTCTGAGATGGACATTAGCATTGCCAAAGCATGGATAAAAAGACGTGGTTATGACAGTGACAAAGTATTCAATGAAAAATATCACGGACAGGCAACCGAAATTTGCAAACGACTCTGGCTAGAAGATTTAGGCATCCCTGCTAAAAACCTGAAGGCGCAAGCATTGGCAGACACTATCCAAAAGATCAAGGCAGAAAAGGGGTTGGCATCTCCAACCACAGGTAAATTTATACTGCGAGACGGACATACAGGGGAACCTTTCGACCAACCGATAACCGTCGGTAATGTTTATATTATGAAACTCAATCACCTTGTGGAAGATAAGGTACACGCCCGTTCCACAGGTCCGTACTCACTAATCAGCCAGCAACCTCTGGGAGGTAAAGCTCAGTTCGGCGGACAGCGCTTCGGTGAAATGGAAGTCTGGACGCTGGAAGCCTATGGCGTTGCCCATATTCTCCAGGAAATGCTGACCATTAAGTCCGATGATGTTACCGGACGTACCAAAGCTTATGAGGCAATCTTGAAAAATGAAGATATACTCCAGCCCAGTGTTCCCGAATCATTTAAAGTGCTGGTAAAGGAATTGCAGAGCCTCGGACTTGCCATTGAAGTGATTAATGAGGGTGAAGAGGAAAAAACTCTTGCGGCAAAGGGAACTCCTGAAGCACCTCAACTGGAAGTGACCGCCGACACAGGGACAGAAACTCCTTTGTCTGGCGAAACCGCTAAAGCACCAAAGGCAGAAATTGAAACTAAACCCGAAGAGGTAAAGTAGAATGCTTGAAGTAAATGATTTTGATGCAGTCCGTATTTCGCTAGCGTCACCAGAGCAAATCAGAAGCTGGTCTTATGGTGAAGTGACCAAACCGGAAACTATCAACTACCGCACTCTAAAACCAGAAAGGGATGGCCTTTTCTGTGAAAGAATATTTGGACCAACCAAAGACTACGAATGCTTCTGCGGCAAGTACAAAAAGGTGCGTTTTAAGGGAATTATCTGCGATAAATGCGGCGTTGAAGTTGCCCGATCTAAGGTAAGAAGAGAGCGAATGGGACACATCGAACTCGCCTCACCCGTAAGCCACATCTGGTTTGCCAAGGGCATCCCCAGCCGGTTAGGGCTGCTCCTCGACCTGGCTCCAAGAAATCTGGAACGTGTATTGTATTTTTCTCATTACATCATCACTTCCATCGATGAAAAGAAACGAGAAGAAGTAATTGCCCAGCTAGAGAAACACACCGTACAGAAAGCCTCTGACCGTCAGGCAGCAGTTGAAGCCAAAGTCGACTCGATGAAAGAGGCGACTGTAGAAGAAGTCAATCAGCTTCGTCGTGATGTAGTAGAAGAAAATGAAGAGGCGGAGGATCACACTGGCAGTGAAGTAGAAAGAGTCGGAAACTTGCGTGTCCAGAAACTCCTTACCGAGAATGAATACCGCATGCTGAAACAAAAATATGGCCATATTTTTGAAGCAGAAATGGGTGCTGACGCTATCCTTAAAATAGTCAAGGCAATAAATCTGGACCAACTCCGTAGTGAATTGATTCAAGAGGGACATTCCCCATCAGGACAGCGACGGAGAAAAGCGAGTAAGCGTTTACAGGTGGTCGAGGCATTCCGTCGAAGCGGAAACAAACCCGAATGGATGATTTTAACAGTCCTGCCAGTGTTACCACCCGACCTCAGGCCTACCGTTCAACTCGACGGCGGGCGTTTCGCTATCAGCGATATTAACGACCTTTACCGTCGTGTCATCAATCGTAATAACCGACTCCATCACCTTGTAGAAATCGGCGCACCTGAAATAATCATCCGCAACGAAAAAAGAATGTTACAGGAGTCAGTGGACTCTCTAATCGATAACGGAAAGAGAGGACAACCTGTTTCCATCAGCGGCAGTCACAAACTGAAGTCTCTTTCCGATATGTTGCGCGGTAAGCAGGGACGCTTCCGCCAGAATCTACTCGGCAAGCGTGTAGACTACAGCGGACGTTCTGTTATCGTCATCGGTCCGGATCTTAAACTCCACCAGTGCGGTTTACCGCGACGTATGGCACTGGAACTCTTCAAACCCTTTGTAATGCGCCGCCTGATTGAACAAGGGCTGGCACACAATATCAAGAGTGCCCGAAGACAGGTAGAAAGAGCCAAACCCGAAGTCTATGACATACTGGAAGAGGTTGTTAAAGAGCGGCCGGTATTACTCAACCGTGCCCCGACACTGCACCGCCTCAGTATTCAGGCTTTCGAAATTGTACTGATTGATGGCAGCGCTATCCAGATTCATCCGCTTGTCTGTTCGGCATTCAATGCCGACTTCGATGGCGACCAGATGGCCGTCCATCTGCCTCTTTCAAAAGCGGCAGTCAAGGGCGCCAGAGAGCAAATGCTAAGTATCCACAATATGCTTTTACCGTCCTCCGGCGACCCGGTGGTTACCCCGACTCTGGATATGGTTTTAGGTTGCTACTATTTAACGAGCATCAAACCGGGATCTAAGGGAGAGGGTAAGCTATTCGGCAGTTTCGAAGAAACAAAACTTGCTTACGACCTGGGTATCATCGATTTGAAATCAGAGGTTGAGGTCAGAGACCAGAACAACGAAGGTAAGCGAATCAAAACCAGTGTCGGAAGAATCATCTTTAATGAAGCCTTCCCTAAGGAAATCGGTTTCCGCAATTATACAGTCGATAAATCAAGCCTTAAAAAGGTTGTTGCCGATTGCTCCAGGATATTGGGCGATGAAGCTATGGCAGAAGTAATGGATAGAATCAAAGAAATGGGATTCCGCTTTGCTACCAAATCTGGTACGACCATTGCAATGAGCGATATCGAGGTACCCAAAGCAAAACCCAAGCTAATTGCTGAAGCTGAAGAAAGGACAGTCCTTATTGAAAATCAATACGAAAACGGACTCATCACCGAAGACGAAAGGTATGATGAGGTAGTCAAGATATGGATGGAGACTACCGATAAAGTTACTTTGGCAACACAGAAGAGTCTTGACCCATTCAGCGGCATCTATATGATGGCAACCTCCGGGGCAAAAGGTAATATGACCCAGATCAGACAGATGGCAGGCATGCGTGGATTGATGACCAATCCTTCAGGTAGAATCATCGACTTCCCCATCAAGGCAAGTTTCAGCGAAGGGCTTAGTGTGCTGGAATACTTCATTTCCACACACGGCGCTCGTAAAGGTCTTGCAGACACCGCTTTGAGAACATCAGAAAGCGGTTACCTCACCAGACGTCTGGTGGATGTTGCACATGATTGCATCATTCTGGAAGAGGATTGCGGTACGCCAGATGGTACATGGTTATCAGAAACAAAAGCCGGAGAGTTACTTCCCTCACTCAGCGAACGTATTATCGGACGGTTTGCCGCCAGCGATGTAGTTGACCCGAAAACGGGGGAAATCATCGTTCAACGGAATGAAGAATTCGATGACAAGAAGGCAAGTCAACTTGTTAAGGCAGGGGTTAAAAGCGTTAATGTTCGGTCGCCGCTCACCTGCCAGGCTAAACAGGGTATGTGCCAGAAGTGTTACGGACGTGATTTGGCACGAGGTAAGAGCATAGGCTTAAATAGTGCCGTGGGTATAATTGCAGCTCAAAGTATCGGTGAACCCGGTACCCAGCTGACCTTAAGAACCTTCCATACCGGCGGTGTGGTCGGATTGGATATCACCACCGGCCTTCCCAGAGTAGAGGAACTCTTCGAGGCAAGAATCCCGAAGAATCAAGCTATTATCTCAGAGATAAACGGCCTAGCCAAAGTATCTCAGACCGACGATGGTCAGACTATCAAGATTTCAAGCAGTGAAATGTTCCGTGAGGAACACCAATTACCAAAAGGCTGGAAGGTTGTTGTAAAGAATGGACAACAGATAGAAATGGGAGCTATAATCGCTAACCCGCCATCCAAAAGCAAAAAGACAAAAACCAAGGATGCTAAAGAATCACAGGAGATTGCAGTATCTGATGAAAATAAGGCTGTCATCTCACCGATGGCAGGAACAGTTGTAATTGAAAGCGGGAAGTTATCCATAGTGTATGAGGAAAAAGATGAGCGGGTTTACCAAGTCTCATCAGCCACCCGTCTCCGCGTTCGATCCGGTGACAAAGTTACGGCAGGGCAACAGCTCACCGAGGGTCAACTCAATCCTCAGGATATTCTGAACGTCTCCGGTAAAGAAGCTGTGCAGAGATATCTGGTGGATGAGGTACTGAAGGTTTACCGTTCACAAGGTGTGACCATCAACGATAAGCACCTTGAAACTATTGTCCGTCAGATGCTTTCTAAAGTACGCACTGATTCTTCTGGCGATACTGAATTGGTGCCGGGAGAATTGGTTAATCGCTTCCAATACGAAGATATCAATGCCAAGGTATTAGCAGAAGGTGGCGAACCAGCCACAGCTCATCCGGTACTCTTGGGAATCACCAGAGCGGCACTCAGTACCAGTAGTTGGTTAGCAGCCGCATCCTTCCAGGAAACGACTAAGGTTCTGACCGAAGCTGCTATCAGGAGGGCCAGTGACCGGTTAGTCGGCTTGAAAGAGAATGTCATTATCGGTAGATTGATACCGGCGCGCTACAAGCCAATCTCAGAAATGTTGACTGCACCGCCGGCAATCTTAGAAGAAGCTCTGGAAAAGATGGATGAAGAGGCAAGCGTCAGTCCTGATGAAGACATCGAGAAAGAAGAGAACCTATCGTTAGCCCCAGAAGCGGAAGAGACTGCAGCTGATGAAATAGCTATAGATGATGATGGTGAGTAATTAAGCCTGCCCGTGTAATTTTATCAAGCGCCCCCTTTCAGGGGGCGCTTTCTTTTTGGCTACACAACAATTAAAATCTGCAACCCCACGTTATGATATAATACCGCCATAAAGAAATATCAAACAAGAGGATAGTAGCATCGCACGCATCATATCAGGGAAACCAACAGCTGAAGATAACCCGATTGAAACCAGCCTTCGCCCGCACCAAATGACAGATTTCATCGGGCAAAATAAGGTTAAGGATAACCTGCTCATTGCAATTGCCGCTGCCAAAAAGCGGGGAGAGGCGCTCGACCATATGTTACTTTATGGACCGCCTGGACTGGGGAAAACCACTCTCGCCTACATCGTCGCTGCTGAATTGGGAGTGCAAATCAGAATAACTTCAGGACCTGCCATAGAACGCACCGGCGACCTTGCTGCAATACTCACCAATCTGAAGAAACAGGATGTCCTGTTTATCGACGAAATTCACCGGCTCAGCCGGGCAGTGGAAGAAATCCTCTACCCTGCAATGGAAGATTCCGCTCTCGATCTCATCATCGGGAAAGGACCCGGTGCAAGAAGTTTGCGGCTCAATCTGCCCCCATTCACTCTGATTGGAGCAACAACACGCTATGCTATGCTCAGTGCACCTCTGCGCGACCGATTTGGCAGTGTCTATCATCTCGATTTCTATGACCGGGAAGCCATCAGGACAATCGTCAAACGCTCTGCCCAAATCTTACAAATCAAATCGGAACCTTCCGGGTTGGAAGAAATCGCCAGTCGTGCCCGAGGAACACCACGCGTGGCAAACAGGCTACTCAAGCGGGTCAGAGACTTCGCACAGGTAAAGGCAAACGGCATCATCACAAAAGAAGTTGCCATCGGAGCCCTGTCCAAACTGGAGATTGACCCTATCGGACTGGATGACCTCGACCGCAAGGTATTACACACCATCATCGAGAAATTCAATGGTGGACCGGTAGGATTGGAAACCATTGCCGCCTCCATCAGTGAAGAAGCAGATACCATTATGGATGTTTATGAACCTTATTTATTACAACTGGGATTTATCGACCGTACTCCCCGCGGCAGAGTAGCGACACCGCTTGCCTATCAGCACCTCGGCATCTCTTACAACAAAGATAAAACTGCTCAGCAGACTCTCATATAGGAGGTGGCTGTGCTGACAGAACAACCCACACTTATAACTCAACGTCTCATACTTCGACCTTATACTTTGAGCGATGCCAAAGAACTCCAGAGACTTATCGGTGAGCGGGTTGTTGCCAATACTTTGCTGAACGTCCCTCACCCATATGAGGACGGTGTAGCAGAGGAATGGATAAGTAAGCACCCAAAGGAGTTTGAGGAAGAGAAAGCTGTTCAGTTTGCTATCACTCATCGTGAAAAAGGGTATCTCATTGGTGGCGTCGGATTAAGACTGGATAAGATACATGAAAACGCTGAAATGGGGTACTGGATTGGCAACCCCTACTGGAAAAACGGCTATTGTACGGAAGCCGCTGGTGCCGTCATGAAATACGGATTTGAAGTGCTTGGCTTAAACCGCATCATTGCTCGTCATATGACTCGTAATCCCAGTTCCGGTAAAGTGATGCAGAAAATCGGGATGAAACACGAGGGGCATTTACGACAGGACAAGAAGAGATGGGGTAAGTTCGAGGATTTGGAAATCTATGGAATCTTGAAGAGTGACTACAGCAACTCAAAAGAGTAAAAACGCTTGGGTAAAAATAATGGTCGTCCTTCATTTGAAGGACGACCATTTTAGTTATATCTTGCTCTATTATAGAATTATTACCGAAGCTTTCCGAGTCCGGCACCAGGCACAACTTTGTCCAGAGCCACCGGTCTCTGCGCCCACCATGATTCAATCTGGTTTGCCTCGTCCTGCGTTATCTTTCCATTCTCCACCACTTTGTCTAACGCAGGCGTAATTCTCTCTTCCTTAAGTTCGCTCTTCGCCTGTTTGAAAGCATCCCGTAATTCCTGTTCCGTGACGCCGAGAATTTCGGCGGTCTTCTTCAGTACCAGTCTATAAATAGCACCTGGTTTACCGATTAAATAGGCGTATTGTTTGATTCTACCCGGCGCCTGCCATAAACCCTTAAGAAATCCGGATTTGGCTATCTCTGGCCGTGCTTCCAGCCATACTTCCCATGCTTCTTTGTCAGAAGGATCCGGTCTCTGTGCTAACCAGTTTCTAATCGCAGTTCCCTCTGTCTCGGATATCTTCCCTTTCTCGACCGCATTGGCAAGCCACTTATCGATTGCCTCATTTGCTACCTGTTCTCTGACTTGTGCCAGCGCATTCGTCAACTGCTGTTCCGTAATACCCAGAATCGCAGCTACCTTAGCAACGAGAGTGGTATTCTGAGTCGTATCTTCGTCATACTGCGCCATAACAGCTACCCCACCACCTATTGCAAACAATACCACTGCTGCTACCACCGCTAACAAAATTTTTAATTTCTTGGACACCTACTTCAACCTCTTTTCGAATAATAAACTACCATTACTGAATGGCGTAATTTATCTGGACCGTGAGACTGATCTTCAATTCACCTGTACTTATAGGCGTTGATGCGCTTGAATCCGCCGCAGACAATGTCCGTACTACGGTAGGTTGAGATACTGAGCCATCAGTTTCCGAGATATAAATCGGCTTACCCAGCTTTATATTGGATAATTCAGCTAATTGCGTCGCGGTATCCTTGGCATCAGCCATTGCCTTTTCTCGTGCCTGGGCATAGTAATCCGTCGGGTTATCAATAGTGAATTGAATATTATTAATACGAATTAAATCCCCACCGGCAACAACCACTGCATCTATAATGGTACCGGTTTTAGTCAAATTTCTGACTTTAACCGTTAACATATTGGCAACCTGATAGCCCACAACCACCGATTCTTGTTTAGTATTATCCCATTTGGTCACTTGTTGAATGCTGTAATACTGAGTTTGAATATCCTTCTCAGCCACACCGTTAGAAGTCAAGGCAGACATCACATCGTTCATTGCCGATGATGCCTGGGATTGAGCTCCGTCAACGGTCAGCGCTTGAGCCTGAATTCCTAACTGTAAAATAGCCGCGTCGGGAGCAGCATTTACCTCTCCCGTCCCGGTCACCCAGATACCCATTTGCTGATTGTTAGATGCCTCTCCCGGTGATGCTTGCTGACAACCATAAAGTGAAACGACCGTCAGCAAAAGAACTGCGACCATAGTGAACAACAGATATTTCTTCATCTTGCTTACCCCCTGAATAATCAACTTCTAATTAGTTATAACGAAAAATCTATCAGATAGTTAGTAAATAACTTTATTGGTCATCAAGATTATCAATAGCATTCTGATAATTGTTTCCTGACGTCTGGAGTGCCTGGCGAAGAGCAATTTTAGCAGATTCGGGGACTTTATCGGAATCCAGTAATTTCTGAATTTTATCCGATTGAGTCGAGGCATAATAGACAAGAATTTGTTTCAATTTTGCTCTGATACTTGCATTGGAGTTTCCCGCTATTGACTTCGCGCCAGTCGTTTCTGCTTGCTGAGTTGTCGTACTGTTATCAGAAGCCAGAGCAGCACCTAGCATCGGGGCGGGGACTGATGCTGTCGTCACAGATTCAGTCCCCGCTACAAAAGATAATTCACCCATCATTGTATAATTTTTGTAAAGCCGTTGCGCTACTTTCTCTATATCCGCCGACTTGCCCTTGGCAACCAAATAATCCAATTCTGCCATTCTTCTATCGGCAAATAATGCATACAGCTCTGCTTTCTTTTCCTCAGAGCCTGTTAAACTTACCCGAACATTCTCGGTTATCAACTTCACAGGATAAAGAGGATTCCCTGGCATACTACCATCAGCCGCTAACACCGTACCGCCACTCAAAAAGAAAACCAATAGTACAACACATACTGCTACTGCCCATCTCGGAACAGCTGCACGCACACGCTTCTCGGCTTTTGGTTTTGACATTATTGATTGAAGCTGGAATCTGACTCTAGCACGGGCATCAGCGGAAGGCTTAATATCAACTGCCTTTTTCACCGTTACCGCTGTCCGGAGCAAAGATCCAAGCTCGGAAGCATATTCCGGATAACGCCGAAGACATTGCTCTATCGTTTCATCCCCGGCGAGCATATGCTCCAGGCATTCATTCAAAATGTAATTAAACCGTTTATTATTTCCCACCTTATTCCCCCACCAACAAGGTTTTGCGAAGAGCCAATATGGCACTGTGCTGTAAAGCCTTAATAGCGCCCTCGCTCTTCCTCATCGTTTTTGCCGCCTCGGCAATTGACAATCCGCCGGCAAAGCGGAGATTGATGACCTCACGCTGTGCCCCGGTCAATTTTCTGGAGGCCAAAACCACCTTTTCCATTTCCATTTTCACTTCGACCTCGTGCTCCGGATTGCTATCGCTCAACACCGGTAGCGACTCATCGAACGGTATAGTCTTTTTCTTACTTTCTTTCCTGACAAAATCCACCATCTGGTTATGCGCAATACGGAATAACCAGGCAGAAAAAGGTATACCCTGCCAACGATAAGAGTCGATTGACTCATAAGCTTTAACGAAGACCTGTTGAGTCATATCCTCCGCCTCTGCCATATTTCCTATCTTCAAAACCACATAGCGATAAATCTTATCGAAGTGGTTTTCATATAGTTGGGCAAAAGCATCCTGGTCTCCCTGCCGTGCCCGTTGAATAAGATTTTGTTCTTCTTGCACTAGATAAATCCCCTACTCGCCTGACTAGATACAAATCTATTAATTTGTCAAACTTTCTCTCGGGTTTTTACCCCGTGCATACAGTATAACGAAGGATGTCAAAAAAAGATAGGGTTTAGAGGGTGACTAACTACTTGCATTTGATTGAGAGTGCGATCATGCATCTCAACTATTAATCACACAACCCTTTCGACTTCACTTAGGGGAAGCGACCCACTCCCAACCATCGCCCTTTTCTGGCGAGGGGAAACACAAAAGGAATGGCAAATGCCCTTCCTTTTCTAGAACTTCTACTCCTTGATATACTTCGGGGAAATCAGCCGTACTTCGATGTGCTCATTATGCTAGAATATTGACTAGAGGATAAAGATGCTTTTCACTGTACGTTTTATGCGACGACAGGATATCCCACAGGTAACAGAGATTGACCGCGAAGCCTTTCCGAATGAATGGCCGCCGACTAATTTTGCACGGGAACTGGTGAATAAGTTGGCATATTATGTGGTCGCTTATGAAACTCAGCAAGCCGACCCCAAACCCGCTAATAAACCTGCCTTAGAGGGGGGAACATCAGGGTTTCTCAATAGACTGCAAAATCTGTTCTCGCGGAGGCAAACTCCCCAAGATACATCTTCCGAGAAAGAGCCTCAAATCCTCGGCTATGCCGGTATGTGGATTATGGCAGATGAAGCTCACATTACCAGCATCGCTTCAAACAAGAATCAGCGCCATCAAGGTATCGGTGAAGGCTTACTGATATGCCTCATCGAAATGGCGATGAAGTACCAGGCACGCATCGTTACCCTGGAAGTCCGCGTCTCGAATCAAACTGCTCAGAATCTTTACTATAAGTTCGGCTTTGATAATCTGGGGAATCGTAAAGGGTATTATCTGGATAACAAAGAAGATGCAGTCATAATGTCCACGGAATATATCGGCTCCCCATCATTCAGGGAAAAATTCAGGCAAGCAAAGCAAGCTCACTATAAGAAATGGGGAGTAACCTCTAACGAAACTATGGCAAAGGCATCAGGAAGGGCTTAAATTCAGCCTTACCGCTCGCCGAAAAAGAAACCTGTCATGGTAGGATATTTTACCGGTAATTCTTTCTGCCCGGTCTTATCGACCATCCAATCTTCGAGTTCTTGTCGGCACTTAGCCAATAGTTCCTTGAATTTGGTAAGGTCGATAGCTTTGTAGCTATCGGAATGGGTTTTCTTACACTCTTTTATCTGCGTGTTAAACTCTTCCACAAAGGTAAAGGACTCCCTAAGGTTCTGCTTCAACGATTCGCCGAGGAAGCCAACCCTAGATTTGTTCATCTGCCAGTTCGAATCCTCAAAGCGATGTGGTTTTTCCCTCTGGAGAAAGGTTTCCGCCAGTGCTTGATTACACCTGATATCATAAAGTAACGACTGGACTATTTCAGGGTATTTGGCTGGCCCACCACGTCTCCTGAGCAAAGAAACAAGCAAGAGAATTATTAACAATATTATGATTACTAACCAGGTACTACTCATTCTATACTAATCCTACATTTTTCCTGAACACGTCATTCTAATCGAAAGGTTAAGCTGTTTTGCTTTCGGAGGAAAGTTTACCCCCAGTAACCCAATTATGCTTAGGAATATCATTGAGAATAATATGAACGGCTTCAGCGGGTACACCAATTTTAGTGAAGGTAGCAGTAATACCCTCGACTAACAGTTTCTTCTGTTCGATGGTGCGTCCTTCCCACATATCAACAATCACTACCGGCATAGCAATCTCCTTATGTGGTTTTATGCACCGCCACGTCTGAATTTGTCCTTCATCGCCTGAATTTCTTCCAATTTCGCCATTGCTGCGGGGTCGATTGGCTCACAGGACTTCAGAACATTGTGTTCCATTCTGATTCTAAAGAGTTCACGGCATTTCCAACACCGATACGGTCCTTCGTAAACAGGGTCGGATAAGGAAAACGTACCCTCAGTATTGCATTTGGGGCACTTTATTTTGGTTAACATGACTCGGCAATACCTCCTGACAGAAGAATTTCACTAATAGCTATTATGTGGCATATTAATTATTATCACTGTTTTTGTCAAACTATATTAAAGTATATCACTATTTCAATAAATTGTAAGTTGCTCCACGATGAAGAATTAGCCATTTCTTTCGACTAGAAGACAGATGTTCTGCGAAAATTTTTTGATGGGGAAGCGGTAACTATTTTCCGGAAAAACCTTTATCACCCGCAAACCGGCTTTCTGTGCCAAGTTCACCAACTCGGTATAGGAAAACAGATAATAATAGCGGTGCAGAGTCTCATCCTTTATTCGCCAGGGAACCAATACCACTTTCCCCCGAAACCAAAAACGCGGCTGCCAGCGATTCCATACGGTAATGAACGCCTTTCCGCCGGGTTTTAGTACCCGCTTTAACTCTACCAGTGCCGTCAGATGGTTCTGCTCTTTTAGATGATGGTAAGTAGCTATTGAGATTACATAGTCGAAGGCTTCATTATTATAAGGTAGCTGGCAGACATCAGCGACAGTAAGATTAACCTCGAATTTGAATTTATCCGCATATTTGCGGGCGAGTCTTAGCATCTCATCGGAAAAATCGGCACCGTATAACCCGAAATTTTGAGCAAACGGTAGAAAATCGGCGCCATGCCCGCAACCAAGATTGAGGAGCCTACCATTGCCCCAGTCTTTTGCCAGTGTTTCCAATTCGCGACGGAAAATGGTCCAGTGCCGATAATTGTACCAGCTGGGAGCTATACGATTGAAAACATCTCTGAGATTGGCTGACATAAGAACCTGCGCTGTACTAACTTCAGTACCAGTTAGTATAACACAGAAACCGAGGGTAAATTAGAAATGCCCAAGATCTTAGTGTGCTTGTTCCAGCGCAAAAACGATGTCGAAGCTAACGCTATCACCCTGAATCTCATTACCTACCGTGGTGGGGATATTCCGAACAGCCGTCAGATTGAGCCTGCTATTAGCTGTCATTGTAGTTATCCGGGCTTGCGTAATTTAGCAACGGTTGATAGTAATAAGCAATACCGCCGGCGCCGGGGGCAACATTATCCATATCGAGTGCTTCAGTTGTTTGCCCTCTACCGACTTTCAGGTCAAGAACTCCGCCAGCGAAATCGCCCTGGGCGCCATTCCACCCATCTCCGAAGTATGCCCAGGCACCACCACTGAAGAGAAGCCCCATCAGTAAAACCACTATTGCTAAACCTAATATTTTCTTCGCTCTGCTGTTCATTTTTTGTTCCTGTATCTACAGAATAATGTTTCGGTGATAAACTAAATATTAAACAACAGGGTAACACTCTAAACATTTCATAAATATTTCCATTGATTTGGAGGTTTCCCTCCCCACCCGAATATTCATCGCTGCACTTAGAATGACAATATCAGGACTCGGGGATAGCACTGCGGTACCAGATTTTGATACACTATTGGGAGTTATGGGAAAACCACAGATTACAATGAGAAAATCCACGCGCACTATTTCCGGCGTGACACCGGTTGCCGTAATGACTGCACCGATGCCCTGTCCCGGCAGGTGTGTCTATTGCCCGACTTATTCCGAGACGCCTCAGAGCTACACACCGGAATCGCCGGCGGTACTGAGAGGCAAAGAGTGCCAGTATGATGCCGTCAAGCAGGTAAAGATACGGATAGCAGGTCTGGCAGATATGGGTCACCCCATAGATAAAATCGAGCTCATCATTATGGGCGGGACCTTCCTTGCTACACCGAAAGACTACCAATACCAATTCGTCAAAGAATGCTTTGATGCTATGAATGAAGCAACATCTGTCTCTCTGGAAGAAGCCAAAAAAATCAACGAGACGGCGGCTTGCCGTTGTGTCGGACTATGTATCGAGACCAGACCCGATTTCTGCGGCGAGGAAGAAGTAAAAAGGATGCTGGAATTCGGCACAACCCGAGTGGAAATCGGCGTGCAAACACTGGATGACGATATCTATAATATGGTAAGAAGAGGGCATCTTATCGAGGATGTAAGTAGAGCTACGGCGCTTCTCAGAAAGTACGGCTTCAAGGTACACTACCACTGGATGCCAGGGCTACCAGGTTCGACACCGGAGCACGACTTGGCAATGTCCCGACAGCTATTCGACGACCCTCGTTTCCGTCCCGACGGTCTGAAAATATACCCGACGGTGGTAGTCTCCGGCACAGAACTGGGAAAATGGTATCAGGAAGGGCGCTATAAGCCTTATGATAACAATACCATGCTCAACCTGGTAGCAGATATCAAAGCCATTGTTCCGAAATACGTCCGCATCTCCCGTGTTTTGCGCGATATTCCAGTCAAATTCATCGTTGCCGGCTATAAAGAATCACTGCGCGGTCCTGTCAAAAAAACGATGCAGGCGAAAGGTATGGAGTGCCACTGTATCCGTTGCCGCGAGTACGGGCACAGGGTAGCAGACGGCTGGCAAATCGGCGAACCGATATTGAAAAGGATGGATTATCCAGCTTCCGGCGGTACAGAGATTTTTCTGTCTTTTGAGGATGAGAAAGAAACCCTATTCGGGCTTTTAAGACTGCGCATCCAGTCTGAGTCTATATTAAAAGTATCAGAGCAAAGCAATATCAACCCTACCGTCATCATCAGGGAACTGCATATTTATGGACCGGAAGTGCCGCTCAAGTACCAGAGCCCCAATGCCGTCCAGCACAAAGGTCTGGGGAAAGCATTACTCAGAGAAGCGGAACGTATTGCCAAAGAGGAGTTCAAGTCTTCACAGATGCTGATTTTGAGCGGCGTGGGAGCCAGGGAATACTATCGTACCGAATTCGGCTATCATCTGGCAGGTGATTATATGGTGAAAAGATTATAGTCCCGATTCCGTATATCGGAGAATCGGGACTCCTCGCAAAGCCATTTTCTCTGCTCACCTAACCAAAACGGTGCAATTACGTTATATAATACATGCAAGCTGTGAAAGAGGGCAAATATACCTCCCAACCACCCCGAGATTGCCATGCGGAGTTTATACTGAGGAACGAAGTGCTCGCAATGACAAAAAATAGGAAACTTGCAATGCCATTGACAGGGTATGATACAACAGGTGGTCTGAAGTCACTCTAGCTTGACAAATCGTGGTTAAGTGTTATAATAAGAGTTAGATTATGTAATCAAGGAGGTGATGGTATGTCAAGAACCCGCAAGGGAGACAGCTTAAACGCTGAGGCTAAAGTAAAAGAAAAATTATCAACCAATTAATCATGGTCTCCGTGAAGAAGCTTTTTGGCACGGGGGCTTAACGAATTTAAGAAGGAGTATTTAAAGTCGATGAAAAGCAAAATGTTTAGAATTCTCGGTGTAGTAGCGGCAGTTTCGATGCTGGCAGCAACACTGACGGCAATCCCTGCATTAGCTATTAGTTCCTCAGGGCTGACTATTGTCAATAAAACTATTAGCACTGCTACTACATATACCCTTACTTTCAATCTTGGCGCAACCTTACCGCTTGGCGCTGCTGCAATCACGGTGGGCTTCCCCACTGGAACCACTGGACTTGGCGCTGCCACTGCTACCCTTGAAGCAGGCCCCGGTCTTGGTACCGGTGCTGTCCCTGTAGCCGCAGTTGTTATTGCCAACCCCGCCGGTACCACTAACCTGACAGTGACTACGGTTGCCAATATGGGCGCCGGAGCCATCGTCCAGTTAATTTTCACCGGTATTATCAATCCACCCACAGTGGGTGATTTCACCGTCACCTTGAAGACCGCTACTGAAACCACCGCGATTACAGCCGGTACCTTCACCACCATTGTTCCGGTACCGCCAATTTTACCGGGTGTCGCTTCTGTTTACAATAGCGCGGGTGTTTTAATGAGCACAAGCAATTCCTTAACAACCGCTCTTGGTGCAGTTCTTGCCGGCGGAAGCATTACATTAACTCCCGGCCTCTATAACACCGCTTTCGTTGGTAATGCGCTCTCCTGTACTATCAAGGGTACCACCACTGCAGCTGATGTTATCCTTACATCAATTGGCGCGTGGGCTATGAATGGTGCCACTGTCGTTATCGACAAAGTGACCATTGATGGTTCAACTGGTGTTCTCACTATGACCAACGCTACTGCAGGGACTGTGAGTAATTCCGTCCTGAAGGGCGCTGTATTAACCATGGCCGGTGCAGGCACCAACACAGTTGATACCTGTGCTTTCACAGTTTTAACTGTTGCAAACGGCTTCGCCAACGGAGCTGCTGCCACTGTTAAGACCTCTACCTTCAGCGTCGCCGGTACCGGTGTCGGTATCGCTAACGGCGCTAACGTTACTGTCAGCGGCTGCACGTTCACCGGCGTTACCGCTGCAGGCATTGGTATTGCTCTGACTGCTGGTGCCGCTAACGTTATCGGAACCAGCACTTTCACCGGTTTAACCACTGCTCTGGCAGTCACCGCTCCTGCCGCGGTTGCCTTTAATGGCAATACCGTATCTACCTGCGGCGTCACCTTAGGAGCCTCCGCTATCGCCGTAACCAGCACAGCCGGATTATCAGTAACCAACTGTAAAATCACCGGCAGTTTGGCTAACATTATTAATGTAGCCGCTAACGACAATCTAGTCGTTGTCATGTTCAATGAATTCAGCGGCAACGTTTCCAGCGCAACCAATGCCGGTGGCGTTGGATTCTTGAATGTCACCCACAACTATTGGGGAGGAGCAGCCGCTCCTACTTCAACCGCGACTGTTTCCTATGCTCTTCCTCTTGGCAAAGCCGCTACCGCTAGTAGTTTCGCCGCCGCACTCACTTTGAATGCAACTGCAACTGCCCGCGTAAACATCACGGCTTCG
The DNA here is from genome assembly GCA_903916765.1 of uncultured Dehalococcoidia bacterium. Lineage (GTDB taxonomy): Bacteria > Chloroflexota > Dehalococcoidia > Dehalococcoidales > Fen-1064 > Fen-1064. The sequence goes on from CAIWXV010000027.1 coordinate 20,980, forward strand.
ACCGCCTCTACGCTGCTTGGTGCTGGTATCTTAACCGGAATCCCTGTGGGCGTAGCTCTACCAACAACTGTTACAGCGGTCAACTACTATGATGTGTTCGGTGTTGCTACCACCGCTGCAACCATTCAATTCTACGGCACTACCACTGCTCCAATCACCGCTAGTTCTGCGGTCTATTTCTACAACACAACTTTCGGCAGATGGGATCCCGCTGCTTATACCGTTAACATCTTTGGCAATTACGTAGAAGTAACGGTTGGTGCTACTCCTACTGCCGCTCAGTTCGTTGGGTTACCGTTCGCTCTGGTTACCATTAACCCGACCGCTCCTGCAGCTCCTCCTGTTGCCGTTATAGCCCAGTATCCTTTGAATGGTGCGGTGGCCATACCCATCGATGTCACCTTCACCTGGCCCGCAGTAGCCGGTGCAACCAGCTACGACTTCGTACTGGCTCAAGAACTCGGCCAGATCGATAAATTCGCCATTCCGGATTACGGCAGCACAACTCCTACCAATGCTGTAAAGGCTTCTACGGATATGAAGTACAATACTCAATATTGGTGGAGAGTCAGATCAGTCAATTCAATCGGTAGTAGTGCTTGGACTGTGGGCACCTTCACGACTGCTAAGGAACCAGCGGCTGTAGTCACACCGACGACAACCATCATTGTTCCGACCCAGCCTGCTGTAACACCTACCGTCATCATTACGACATCTGCACCTGTCGAACAAACGCCCGTCATACCTTCTTACCTGCTCTGGGCTGTAATTGCAGTCGGTGCAGTACTCGTCATCGTCGTAATTGTCCTGATTGTCAGAACCCGCAGAATTAGCTAACGGTTCAAAAATCAAGACAAAATCACTAACCTGAATCCAAGGGAGCCCCGATAGAATCGGGGCTCCCTTCTTTTTGTCCAACTGCCATACCGCCTTAAGATACATTCGTCCCGATAAAATCGGGACGAATGTATGACACACTGCAGTACTTGCCCCAAATATTTTCTTAACAATTCCGTCATATTATAGGTATAATAGGGTTCCAGGGAGTCATTATGGTGTCTAGGAAGATTTTGGTAGTCGATGACGATGTAAAAACGGTAGAGCTGGTCAAGCTCTATCTGGATCGTGACGGTTACCATGTTTTAACCGCATACGATGGGAACGAAGCACTGGAACTTGCCCGTCAGAGCCACCCCGACCTGATAGTGCTCGACCTGATGTTACCCGGATGTGACGGGTTGGAAATCTGCCATCAATTAAAGAACGAATCCGATGTTCCCATCATCATGCTCACTGCCCGAACCACGGAAGATGACAAACTGACAGGATTGGACAGTGGTGCTGATGACTATATGACCAAACCATTCAGCCCCAGAGAACTTGCCGCCAGGGTACGCGCCGTCCTCAGAAGACTACCCGAAGAGGCACTTCAGCGTGGTCCGGAGGAAATCAAATGTAGTGATCTGGCGATTAATTTCCCCAAGCGTGAGGCCTCAATAAAAGGCAAAGCCCTACAACTTACTCCGGCAGAATTCAAATTATTGGGAGTGTTAGCCAAGGAACCAGGGCGAGTATTCAGCCGTGAACAGCTCATAAGTATGGTTTTTGGATATGATTTCGAAGGTTTTGACCGTACGATAGACGTTCATATCCTCAATCTGCGCAGAAAGTTGGAACCTGACCCCAACCATCCGAAATATATAAAGACTGTTTATGGAACCGGCTACAAATTTGCAGGAAGTGCGGAATGATAAACAAACTAAGATTAATATCGCATAAACTGCAATTCCGTCTCTTGCTGTCCTTCCTTATCGTCATAATTGTAGCCATCGGCGCTATCTTGATTTTTGTGGTGAGCAATACCGGTGGTGAGCTTCAGCAGTTCGACCAGCGTGCCGCACAAGGACGTGACTTACGCATCGAATTCATGCTATCGAATTATTATGCCATCAGCGGAAACTGGAATGGTGTGCAATCATTTGTGGAAGCCCTGGCCACTTTAGAAGAACAGCATATCATTGTCACCAACGACTCGGGTATCATTGTCGCTAATTCCGAGGGTACCTCGCTAGGCAAACAATACCATCCCACCGCACCCAGCATACCGTTATTTGCACCGGCAGCACTGTCGACTTTACCTTCACAGAGAAGCTCCGTAGGAACTCTCTATATCAACCCTGAGAATAACCCATTCACTCTTACCAAGGGTCTGGCGATAACAATAAACAGCTTCCTTCTCTGGGGAGGCTTGATTGCAATTGTCCTGGCACTTTTATTGACATTCATATTATCCCGTAGAATCTTAGCCCCCGTTCGTGCACTCACAACGACTGCACGGCAATTAGGGCAAGGCAATTTTTCCAAGAGGGTAACCGTCAAAGATAAAGGTGAGATAGGAGAACTGGCTCAATCCTTCAACACAATGGCTGATGACCTCGAAAGGGCAGAAAAGTTGAGACGGAATTTAATTGCAGACACTGCTCATGAGCTCAGAACACCGCTATCTAATCTGAAAGGTTACCTCGAAGCGATACGTGATGACGTTGTAAAACCGGATGCCGCTACCATTAATTCGCTATATGAAGAGGTTACACTATTAACACGTCTGGTTGATGACTTACAGGAACTAGCCCTTGCAGAAGCAAGCGAATTAAAGCTCATCAGACAAGCGGAGGACATTCCCCGAATCATCAATCAGGTAACAACTGCCGCTCAAGCTCAAGCTAATACCAAGGAAATAAGTTTACAAGCTAATCTACCTGATACTCTCCCGTTATGCGACATCGATGCACAACGAATTGCACAAGTCATACGCAACCTCGTCGACAATGCTATCACACACACACCACATGGGGGTAAGATTACCGTAACTGCCAAAGAATCCGGTAACTGGGTAGAAGTAGCCGTGACAGATAATGGCGAAGGTATTCCGGCAGAAGAACTTCAGAACATTTTTGAGCGGTTCTATCGTGTCGACCGGTCACGGTCTCGCCTAACAGGCGGAAGCGGATTAGGACTTACCATTGCCAAACGGCTCGTGGAAGCACACGGCGGCAGAATAGCTGTCAGCAGCGAACTGGGGAAAGGAAGCTGTTTTACCTTCACTATCCCGATAGTCAAAGCTCAGTGACGTAAGCTCCCAACAGTTCCCCAGAATTTAACATGCTGGCTTTCTAACAAACACTGTTAGTACCGGAAGCTACCACAACACCAACTCAACAACCCGTAAATGCCCATATAAATATTCCGGAATGGGTAATGTACGGCGGTATAGGTTTATTAAGAACAATTTTGATAACGCTAGTAATACTCGTGATAAACATGATAATAATGATAAGAAACAATCGCCCTTGGTAAAGCTGTGTGAGGGTTTACTTATAATTGAGCAGAACGACCTGTAGAGAAAGAGGCAGATTATTTTTATTCACTAATAGTTTAGGTTGGGGCACTGATTCTTTAACTCCCATCTCTTTGAGGAAACGGTCGACTGTTGCCAGTTCTTTTTTCAGGACCTCGGTTTTGTAATGCATTGGGATGACGATTTTCGGCTCTAAACGGCGGACCACCTCAGCGGCTTGAGTCGCATCAATCGTAGAAACACCACCCACCGGCAACATCAGCACATCGACCGAATCGATAGCCGCTACCTGTTCGGCAGTGAGAGGGTGTCCCAGATCACCCATATGACAGACCGACAGGTCATCAATCTCAATTACATAAACGGTATTCTTCCCTCTCTGGGCGCCCTTTTCATTATCATGATAAGTCTGCACCCCGATAGTTAGGATACCACCAATCTCATACTCACCGGGCCCCCTGATAACAATCGGGTCATCACCCACACCTTTAACATAAGAATGACCGTCATGCGAATGACTGACGGTAACGATTTGAGGCGTGACTTTACCCAGAGTATAACCAAGTTCAGGGGAGAAAGGGTCAGTTAAAATAGTAGCTTGTTTACCTTTGAGCTTGAAACAGGAATGTCCGAGCCAAGTAATCTCCATTAATTAAGTTTAACACAGGCACGCTTGAGATTCAATTACCATATTGATACAAACTCTTGACAATCTTTGCCCAAAATGCTAATTTAAGATTGTTAGCAGTCGGTAGGTAAGAGTGCTAAATATGAATAAAACACTTTCGCCAAGAACAGATTTCATCTTAAAATCCATTGTCGAGCAATATATCGCTCGGGCATTGCCCGTGCCGTCTCAGAGCATCATGGATAACTATCGAATGGATGTCTCTTCCGCCACCATTCGTAACGAGATGATGCATTTGAAACAGGACGGCTACATCCTACAACCTCACACCTCAGCCGGTAGTGTCCCCTCGGATAATGGCTACCGCTATTATGTGGAAACACTGACCGATGTCCGCTTACCCATAAACCAACAGAGAATGATTAACCATCTTTTCCATCAAGTTGAGACCCGACTGGAAGAGTGGGCAAGACTAACTGCTACACTGCTGGCTAATCTGTCCCAAAACATGGCGATTGTTACCACTGCCAGAGCATCTAATTGCATCTTTAAACATCTGGAACTGGTCAGCATACAGGATTCCACAGCATTGGTTGTTCTGGTTCTTGAAGGTGCTATCGTCAGGCAACAATTAGCTACCTTCGAGCAGGTGATATCGCAAACAGACTTGACGACCATCAGTAATAAACTGAACTTTGCCTTTGACGGATTGAGCAAACCTCAGATTATGGGGAAAAACATAGAATTGACCGAACTCGAAAAAAGCATCGCCGACTGTGTACTGAATATTATGAAATCCGAAGACGAAACAGGGCGTGAAGGACCTTATCTGGATGGAATGCAATTTATTTTTAACCAACCGGAGTTCTCAAGCCCTCATCAGGCCGTGACACTATTAGAACTCACCGAACATAAAAACTTGATGAGCGTCATTATGGCAAACGACATGGCGGGAGATGGAGTACATGTCTTCATCGGTAAAGAAAACAGAGCGGAGGCTATTCAAAATTACAGCCTCGTTGTCAGCCGATATGGTTTGCCAGGGGAAGCCATCGGTTGTATTGCCATCTTAGGACCCACTCGTATGCATTACGTCCGTAGTATTGCCTCCGTAGATTACCTGTCGGAAGTACTAACCGGACTTGTTGCATGGTTACATGGCAGAAAAACAACGCCGGAATCAAAAAACTAGAGCCGAACATCACTGAAGAAATCCGAAGAAAGCAAAATCGGGAATCACTACGCTTCAATAAGGAGAGATGTTAAAAAGCATGATACCGAGAGAACCGGAAAATCAGGATAATAATGAGTCCGAAATCGGAAATAATCCGGCATGTGAATCAAGCCAAGATATTGAGAAAGTCCTGACAGAAGCACAACAAAAAGCCCAGGATTATCTGGATAGCTGGAAAAGGGCTCAAGCGGATTTTATCAACTACAAACGTCGTACAGAGCAGGAAAGATTGGAGATGGGGAAATACGCCAATACCCAGCTTATCCTTAGCCTTTTGCCGATTCTAGATGATTTCGACAGGGCTTTTGATTCGACCACACCACAGCTGGAGAAAACAGAATGGATAGAAGGTATAAAACTTATCGAACGCAAATTAAAGTCAATACTGGAGATACAGGGGGTATCCCCGATTAAAGCAGTCGGAGAGCCTTTCGATCCCAATCTGCACGAAGCTGTGATGCACATTAAAGGAGAAGAAGGGAAGGTAATACAGGAATTGCGTAAAGGCTACAACCTATATGATAAAGTTATCCGCCCGAGTCATGTAGCCGTCGGCAACGGAGAGCTGGTAGAAGAACAAACTGACGAATAAATTTCACTCGATAAACATAGTACAGAGATATAGATAGGAGGTATTTAAATGGGAAGAACAGTTGGTATTGACCTGGGAACGACATTCAGCGAAGTGGCAGTGATGCAGGGTGGCGAACCGGTGGTAATTCCTTCGGCCGAAGGCAGCCACTTGTTCCCATCGATAGTCGCAATAAATAAGGGGGGAGAACGGCTGGTCGGGCAGATAGCCAGACGACAGGCGATTGTGAACCCTGAGAATACGATTTACAACATCAAGCGATTCATGGGACGCAAATGGGGTGAACCCCTAGGAAGGGAACTCCCGGTAGAAGAGGATGCCCGCCGCAAAACCTATAAAGTAACGCGCGGCTCTAACAACGAAGCAAAAGTCTTAATGGGTGGGAAAGAATATAGCCCTCCGGAAATATCGGCAATGATTCTGCAAAAGCTGAAGACCGATGCCGAGGCATATCTAGGTGATAAAGTCACCGATGCCGTCATCACTGTCCCGGCATACTTCAATGATGCTCAACGTCAGGCGACTAAAGATGCCGGTACCATCGCAGGACTAAATGTCCTCAGAATTATTAACGAGCCGACTGCGGCCGCACTGGCGTATGGTTTGGATAAGAAAAAAGAGGAAACCATTGCTGTCTACGATCTCGGCGGTGGGACATTCGATGTCTCCATTCTGGAGATTGGAGGGGGAACTTTCCAGGTCAAGTCAACCGCCGGAGATACTCATCTGGGCGGTGAGGATTTCGACCAGAGAATTATGGACTGGCTTAGTGAAGAATTTAAACGTGACCAAGGTATCGACCTGAGACAAGATAGAATGGCACTACAGAGACTCAAGGAAGCAGCAGAAAAAGCTAAGATAGAGCTTACTACCGTTCAGCAAACCGATATTAACCTGCCATTTATCACGGCTGATGCCAGTGGTCCCAAACACCTTAACATTGCCCTCAGCCGCGCCAAGCTGGAACAATTAGTAATGGATTTGGTGGAAAAAACTCTTGAGCCGTGCAAACAGGCAGTAAATGATGCTGGTAAAACCACCGCTCAAATCGATGAGGTTATCCTCGTTGGCGGACAGACCAGAATGCCGCTCGTCCAGCAAAAAGTGAAGCAGTTCTTCGGTAAGGAACCGAATAAAGGGGTCAACCCCGATGAAGTAGTAGCCATAGGCGCTGCAATTCAAGCCGGGGTGCTCAAAGGTGAAGTCAAGGAAGTCTTACTGCTGGACGTTACGCCTCTTACACTCGGTATCGAGACTCTGGGTGGAGTGATGACACCGCTTATTACACGCAATACCACTATTCCCACATCCAAGAGCCAGATTTTTAGCACCGCCACAGATAGTCAACCCAGCGTGGAAATTCATGTCATGCAGGGTGAAAGGCAAATGGCAAACGATAACCGGACCCTGGGACGGTTTATGCTGGATGGTATTTTGCCAGCACCGCGAGGATTGCCTCAGATCGAGGTTACATTCGATATTGATGCCAATGGCATTTTGAGTGTAAAAGCACATGATAAGGGCACCGGTAAGGAACAAAAAATCACTATCACTGCCTCCAGCGGCTTGAGCAAGGACGAGATAGAGAAGATGCGGAAGGAAGGTGAAGTTCACGCCTCTGAAGATGCCAAGCGTAAAGAAGAGGTGGAAACCCGCAATACCGCCGACAATATGGCTTACATGGCGGAAAAAACCTTGCGCGATAACAAAGATAAGATTCCCGATGAGATGAATAAAGAAATTGAAGGCAAAGTCGCTGCAGTACGGGAGTCTCTAAAGGGAAGCGATATCGAAGCCGTCAAACGAGCCTCTCAGGAATTGAATGAAGCTATGCAAAAAGTTGGCGCAGAAATCTACAAACAACAACAACCACCGCCGGGAAATCAGCCACCACCCGGTGGCAAGAAAGACGATGGTACCGTAGATGGCGAATTCCACGAGGTGTAGACGGTAAATTACACAAGGTATAAAATAAAGAATGCTGGAGAGGTTAATACCCCCTCCAGCAAGACTTTCAGCTTCTTTCAGATAATGGGGTTTAGGTTCGTATGACGGAAAAACGCGATTACTACGAGATTTTAGGGATTGATAGGAATGCTACCGATGAAGACATCAAAAAGGCATTCCGCAAACTCGCTTTTAAATATCACCCTGACCACAATCATGACGATGGTGCCTCAGATAAGTTCAAGGAATTGAATGAGGCTTACCAGGTACTATGCGACACTGAGAAGCGTTCTGCTTACGACCGATTCGGGCATAATGGCGGGGCAAACATCTTTGGACGGGAATCGGATGGATTCGACTTCGGTTTCGGGGATATCTTTGAAGCCTTCTTCGGCGGTAGCGCCAGCGGCGCACGCCAGGCTCCTGAAAAAGGAGCGTCATTACAATACAATGTAAGTATCACGTTGAAGGAAGCCGCTTTCGGTTGTGATAAAGAAATTACCCTCACCCGCACCGAGCATTGCTCCGAATGTCAGGGTACACGTAGTAAACCAGGGAGTCAACCAGAGCGTTGCCCCAATTGTAATGGTTCAGGGCAAATCAAACGGGTACAATCGAGTGTTTTCGGACGTTTCACCAATATTACCACCTGTCCGAACTGCCATGGCGAAGGTAGAATTATCACCGAACCATGTCCCAAATGCCACGGGAGCGGGAGGGAGAAACGTCAGCGCACTATCTCCGTCAAAATCCCTGCCGGTGTAAATGATAGCAATCAAATCCGCGTCCGCGGTGAAGGTGATACCGGCTCCAGGGGTGGACCATCGGGTGATCTATTCGTTAGTTTGTCAGTTGAGAAACATGAGTTCTTCCAACGAGAAGGCTACGATATTCTCTACAAGTTACCTATCAATTTCGCTCAAGCAGCATTGGGGGTAGAGGTTTCCATTCCCACACTGGAAGGCGATACCAAGCTAAAAGTTCCTGCCGGCTGTCAGAGCGGTGCTACTTTCCAGCTCAAAAACAAAGGGGTTCAACATTTGCAGGAGCGTGGCCGTGGCGACCAAATAATTACTGTTTCTGTAACGACACCTGAATCCCTGACTAAAGAACAAAAATTATTATTTGAGAAATTGGCAGAGAGTCTGGGACATCACAAGAAGAAAGGGTAATAGCCCTTGTGAGGTTCTGTTTCTAAACTATGTCTTTTTCTTTTGGTCGCTGGTAGGAGTGTGAATCTTCTCAGCTTTCTGCCCCAGTCTACGTTCAATGCCCTTGAACAAGCGGACAATATTACCCCGGTGTGTGTAGAGAATCATCCCTGTGCCGATTAGAGCATACAGCAGATATTCAATCGGAAAATGATTTAAGATGGTGAGTGGAATCAGGATAGCATACATACCCACTACACCAGCGATGGAACCTAATGACATAAACAACGTCGAAGCAGCGCCGAGAACCAGAATTTCACCTCCGAACAGGGCAACCATCGGCAATAGAGCTATCCAGCCACCAAAAAAGGTAGCAACACCGCTGCCACCACGGAATTTAAGAAATACCGACCAGTTATGTCCGGCAACAGCTGACAAACCTGCCAGAACCTGACCTAGTAGAGACCCAAACCCAAATTGACCTACCACCATGTAACTTTTACCGATTATTAACCCGGCAAACAACACAGCGAGAGCCCCTTTGACAATATCCAGTAAACCTGAAATGATTGCCACCTTTTTGCCGGCGGAGCGCATGACATTGGTAGCACCAACTTTACCGCTCCCCCATTCCCGGACATCCACTCCCGCCATGGTCTTGGCTAGAATCAAACCCCATGGAATAGAGCCCAGTAGATAGCCGATAATCATCGAGGCTAGATAACGAGCAATCATGATAGCAGCAATCATCATATCAGCTATCATGACTCACCTCCGGTTTTAAAGACTAAATTTATCGGCGTACCGGTAAAACCGAACGCCTCACGAAGCCTGTTTTCCAGAAAACGCCGGAAGGAAAAATGAACGATTCTGGGATCATTGACCCGAAAAGTAAAGGTCGGAGGATTTACTCCCGTCTGGGAAATTCCTTTTATCGATAACGTTATCTTGCCTTTTCGCGGCATATTATGAGACGCTACCGCACCCTGAATAACACCGCGAAGTTCTGTGTCAGGTACTTGCTTCATTCTCTCCTGATACACCTGGTAAGCTAAAGGCAACACCTCACTGACTCCATCCCCTAATTTGGCAGAAATAAACAATATCGGCGCATAAGTAATAAACTTGAACTGTTTCCTGGTATTCTCAGCCCACAAATCTTGATTTTCATTGGTAACTATGTCCCATTTATTTACTACAATCACAATTCCCTTCAATGCCTGCTGGATATAACCTGCGATATGCATATCCTGAGCCGCAAAATTGCCGGTAGCATCAAGAACCAGCAACGCCACATCACAACGGTCGATGGCACGCATAGAGCGTATAACACTGAACTGTTCTATTCCAGTCTCAATCTGTCCCCGTTTTCTAATACCGGCTGTATCAATAAGTAATACTTTTTCTCCGAACAAGTCAAACTGTGTGTCTATCGCATCGCGAGTTGTCCCGGGAACATCAGAAACGATAACGCGCTCCTGACCCAGTATCGCATTCAGAAGCATCGATTTACCCACATTAGGTCGCCCAACGATTGCTACTTTCATCATTTCCGGCTCAGCTGCCACTTGTGAAGAAGAAGGTAGCAGGGTAATGATTTTCTCGATCAGTTCTGCCGTACTGCGACCATGATAAGCACTGATGACGAATGGTTCACCTAAACCCAACCGATAGAATTCGACAGCTTGGGTCTCCAGTTTTTTGTTATCCGCCTTGTTTGACACCAGAAGAGTCGGCTTCTTCAATCTTCGCACCAAATCGGCTATTTCCAGATCAGCAGGCATTATGCCATCCTTCACATCCACCATAAAAAGGATAGCATCCGCCTCTGCCATTGCCTGCAGAATCTGCCCTTTGACACCACGGTCGATTTCCGTCTCCATTCCCAATTCGAGCCCACCGGTATCTACCAGTGTAAATTCTTTCCCTTCCCACAAAACATCGGCGAAAACACGGTCGCGTGTGGTACCCGGGAAATCTTCAACAATAGCAACCCTCTTCCCCGCAAGTCGGTTCAGCAAGGTAGATTTACCAACATTCTGCCGCCCTATAATAGCTACAATCGATTTACTCAAAATTTCTCCCGATACAGGCTAATAAAAAATAGACACCCCTTTAAAAGGGGTGTGAATGGGGATTTTGTTATTCTTTCGCGAGCATCATTGCCAATAATGCCTTCTGGGCATGCATCCTGTTTTCAGCCTGGTCGAACACCACCGACCGTGCGCTATCCAAAATGCCCACAGCGACTTCCTCACCATGATGAGCCGGCAGACAGTGCATTATGATGGAATTTTTCTTAGTCAAAGCCAGTAATTTCTCATTAATCTGATATTTGGCAAATACCTTACGACGTACCTCAGCTTCCTCTTCCCGACCCATACTCGTCCAGGTATCGGTGTAGATAACATCAATACCTTTTGCCGCTTCTCGCGGGTCTTCCGTACAAAAGATCTTCGCTCCGCTAACTCTAGCATAATTGCGAGCTTTCTTCAGAACTGTCTTATCGATTGTGTAACCTTTCGGAGAAGCGATATTAAAGTTAATTCCAGTCATGGCACAGCCAAGCAGAAGACTATTAGCCACATTATTGGCATCGCCGATATACGCCAGCGTCAGCCCTTTGAGTTTGCCTTTCTTTTCATAAATGGTGAGCAAATCTGCCAGAGCCTCGCAGGGATGCTCAAAATCGGATAAGGCATTGATGACAGGCACACGTGAATACTCAGCCATCTCCTCCAGATTATGGTGAGCAAATGTGCGGCACGTAATTATATCGACATAACGACTCAGCACTCTAGCAATGTCCGGAACCGATTCACGTTTTCCAAGACCCACCTCTGCCGGAGACAAATAGATTGCCTGTCCACCCAGTTGACGCATCGCCATCTCAAAGCTGACCCTCGTACGAAGCGATGGCTTCTCAAAGAGAATTGCCAATGTCTTGTTTTTAAGCATAGAAATCCAGCCGCGGGATTTCAATTCAATAGCGTAAGTTATAAACGACTTTATCTCTGCCGGTGTGATATCAGTCATAGATAGGAAATGCCTTGTTTTCAAGCCAGTCTTATCCATATCCTCCAGTATACTCTACGAGATTGTCACAATTCAAGAATCATGCTTTACTTTTGCCATCATAACTGTTTTAATGAATCTTGCAACTATATGCAACAAACAGGGAGGCTGATATGTCCAACGAGAAATTCACTATCAACGGTAATCAACTGGTAGATAAGATCAAACAGCTTATTCGTGAAGGTAATATTCGCCGTGTCCGGATCTTGCATGAGGGAAAAATCGTTCTGGAAATTCCGCTAACCATTGGGGCATCGGCAGCAGCAATCACCATTATGGCAGCGCCGTTACTTGCCGCCCTGGGAGCATTTGCGGCACTGGTAACAGAGTGCACAATCGAAGTAGAAAAAATAGACGGAAAACCAGATAAATCGAAACAGGAATAAACCCAACAGCTTTAATGCTGAAATCGTTGACAAGTTTTGATGCCAATGCCATACTGCTACCTGAGTAGGAGACCGGTTTATGTCAGCAGTAAGTATTCATCATCCGCTAGAAGGGCTGTTTCATCCGCGATCAATCGCCATTATCGGTGCTTCAAAAAGCGACCGGGATACCGGCTGGGTTGGCAGATTGCTCAGCTCTGGCTATAAAGGTAAGATTTACCCTGTCAACCCCAATGCTAAAGAGATAGACGGTTTAAAAGCTTATCCTAATATCAGGGATATTCCCGGGGTAGTAGAATACGCCATACTCAATATCCCGGCACATTTAACACCCCAGGCTATACTCGATTGTGCCGCTAAAGGCGTCAAGTTTGTGCACTGTTTCACTGCCGGATTCAGTGAGACCGGCACTAAGAAAGCAAGCCGACTGGAAGCTCGTATAGCGCAAATAGCCAGAGACAGAGGCATCAGATTACTAGGGCCTAACTGCATGGGTATCTACTGTCCCGCATCCAGAATGACTTTCAATGCAGACTTCCCCCAAAAAAGAGGACCAGTCGCTTTCGTTTCGCAATCAGGCACGGAGGCAATGCGCCTGCTTTTTCTAGCTCATGATATAAATATTTACTTCAGTAAGGTCATCAGCTATGGGAATGCAATCGACCTGGATGCACCCGATTTTCTGGAATATCTTGCCGATGACGAGGATACCAAAATCATTGCCTGCTACATCGAGGGTAGCCGTCAGGTTGCAAGACTTACCTCCGCAGTAAAGAAATGCCTGCAGAAAAAACCGGTGGTAGTTTTGAAGGGAGGGTCGACCAGAAGCGGAGCAGGAGCTGTCGCTTTTCACACTGCCTCCCCGACAGGTTCCTTGGCAAGCTGGGACAATTTCTTCAAGAAAACCGGGGCCATCTCTGCTAATACCATGGATGAGGTCGCCGACATTATCCAAACACTCTCGCGCGTAAAGCCACCGAAAGGACGGCGTGTTGCTCTTGTCGGACGGGGTGGCGGTATCGGGGTGATTGCCGCCGATATATGCGAACGTGCCAGCTTGGAAGTGCCTTCTTTTAGCAATAACACCAGAAAGAGACTAAGTCAGATTATTTCTGAAGTCGGCATCAGTACCCGAAATCCCGTAGAAACCATGACGGGAATGAGCGGCGCGGTTGACTTCTATCTCCGCGGACTGCCCATCGTGGATGAAGATACGGAGACAGATATCATCCTTGTGCAAATAGCAATCGATATTTACGGCGGACGGAACACCGACCTGACTCCCGAAGTAAGAGATGCCGCGTATGCTCTGTGTGCTACAGCCGACTCGCTAAAAAAGCCGCTGGCGGTAGTTTTATTTACAGGCGGACATCCGAAAGCTACCAAAGAAGCGCTGATAACTCGAAGAATACTTACAAAAGCCGGAATTCCGGTCTATTCAGGAGTGGAATCCGCCAGTCAGGCAATCAGTAAAGTCATTGATTACTACGGAAATGATTCCGGAAAGGCAAAACAAGGTTCAATTATTTATAGTTGCAATTAATTGCAACAAGCTACTTCAGCATTTTGGGCAGTTCGGAGAGTTTTACGGTAGTTTGCTGAGAAGTAGACATATCGCGCAGAATGGCAGTGCCGGACTTTACCTCTTCATCGCCGATAATGATTGCTCTTGAGATTTTAAGGTTGTTTGCCTGTCTTAACTGGGCTTTCAGACTCTTAACGGAAGTGGCTGAAATGACACCGATATCGGCACAGCGTAGTACTGTGGAGAGTTTCATCGCCTCGATACGTGCAGGTTCACCAAGACAGGCAATAAAAACTTGCGGCGCAGGTACTGATGGAACAGTAACATTCTGCCTTTTCAGGTTGAGAACAATTCTCTCAATGCCGGCGGCAAAACCGATACCGGGGGTCGGTTTGCCCCCCAGAGTTTCAATCAGACCGTCATAACGCCCGCCACCAACGATAGTGCTCTGGGCTTTTTCTTCCTCAGGCTGAATCTCAAAGACCGTCCGCGCATAATAATCCAAACCCCGAACCAGATATTGATTAACCTCGAATGGTATATCAAGGACCTGCAAGTAGTCCTTAAGTTTCTGGAAATGGTCGGCGCAGGTGGCACAGAGGTAATCGATACTTCTCGGCGCCCGACTAACGACTTGCTGACAGCCAAGTTGTTTACAATCCAGCAGCCGTAAAACATTTCTTTCCAGTCTAGTTTTGCAATCGGGGCAAAGCGTATCGACGTGACCGGCAAAATAAGTTTTGAGGATTTCCAGGTATTTGGGGCGACAATCAGGACAACCGATACTATTGATAAAAAGCAGGAATTTATTCAAGCCCAGTGAGGCCAGGAACCGACACGCCAGTTCAATGACCTCAGCATCCAGAAAAGCATCGGCTTCCCCGATGGCTTCACAACCGAACTGGTGATGCTGGCGATAACGTCCTGCCTGCGGGCGCTCATAGCGAAAGATGGGAGAAAAATAATACAGCTTGACCGGCTGGGGCAGGTTGGTATAGCCGTGTTCCAGATACGCACGGCAGACAGATGGAGTCCCTTCCGGTTTCAGGGTCAGGCTGTTACCGCTCCGGTCATCGAAGGTGTACATCTCTTTCTGAACGATGTCCGTGGTCTCGCCTGTACCCTTGATGAAAAGCCGGGTATCTTCGAAAATAGGCGCATCGATGCGCTC
>CAIWXV010000028.1 GCA_903916765.1 uncultured Dehalococcoidia bacterium
CCACTGGGTGCCAGCGGTAACAGACTGGTGGGGACTCTGGCCAGAATCCTGAACATGGAGGGCGGGACCTACGGGTTAGCAACTCCGTGTGTTGGTGGCGGTCAGGGGGTTGCGACCATTATCAAGAGAGAAAAATAGCCCTACACTTGTGAATAAGCAATTGAGGCATCTTTTGCGAAGGATGCCTCAATTTATTTTAGCTAAGAATTGTTGGTACCAGTTCGTTCAATGTGATAAAACCTTGCTTGAGAGCGACTACTACCGATTCGGTGCGGGCACCTTCGTTAAGTTTCCGCAAAATGGATGTGATGTGATTTTTGATTGTTTGTTCACTGATACCTAACTCGGTGGCAAGCTGCCTGTTGAGATAGCCCTGAGCAACATAATTGAGAATCTCTGTTTCCCGTGAAGTCAGCGGCGAGTCCAAAGTTTCCTCCTCGATTTTCCATGATAATTCATGGAATTTGTGTAAAACTTCCATAGCTACTTTTTGACGGATCGAGAAAACTTCTTTGATCAGCTGTTCTCCTTGTGCCACTCGCCATACGGATTCCACCAGTTTATCAGCAGTTACATCTTTGTTGAGAAATGCAGAGGCCTGGGTTTTTAAAGTCTGGAAGAGTTGATTGTCATTATTATTGGAGGATAATAACATAATGCCGATAGTAGGCAGGCAATGTTTCATTCTCCGCACTAGCATTATACTGGCATCAGTAGCACCATCGATATCTAACAATGCTATGTCCGGTTACGATTCATTAATCTCAGCGAGGACTACATCGGTAATTTCGGCAACGCAGGCGGCTTCGATGTCACTATTGATAGAAAGCGTATGCCAGATTCCCTCTCTCAGCATTGGTTGTTGGCTGGTGATTAATGCCTTTATTTTTCCCATCTTTACACCTCACTTTATCATCCGTTCGGGTATCATGGTAGAACTGTCGGGTAATTGTGTATACAGAGACACAACTATTTGCGGACTTTGGTACCAGGTGAAAATTAATATAAAGTCTATCAAGTGATTTGTCAAGATATAATTACATTATGACAAAAAATTAATAAAATGTTTGTATCGGGTATTACCTGCTTATGCTGAACAGATGCAGATACCATGTGATGATGGGATTTCCCCAGATAAGAGCGCCCATTGTGGCAATGGCTAAGTATGGACCGAAAGGTATCGTATCCTTACGGGTTTTCTTTTTGAACAGGATTAGAGTACAAGCTACCAAGCCTCCTAAAATAATACCTCCGAAAACGGATACAAAAACGTTCGGGAAGCCGGTCATCAATCCGATTAGCCCTGCCATCTTAACATCTCCCCAACCCATGCCTTTGGAAAGAATGGCAGGGAGAAACAAAATGGCGAAGCCGATAGCACCACCTTCGATGGTGGTGAGAAAATTCTTAAGACCGGGTTCCGGTATGCATGCACCAATGATTAAGGCAATGATAGCCATAGGATAAACGATTTTGTTCAGTATTAATCCATGTTCCAGGTCGATGACTGCCAATACAATTAATATACAGCTGTAAAAAAGATTGACTGCCAACTTCGGTTCGAGGCCATATTTCCGGTACAAGAATGCAAATAAGATGCCAGTGCCGAGTTCTACCCATAATATACGTTGCGGAATTTTTGCTCGGCAGAAGCGACAATGCCCTCTAAGAAAAAGGTAGCTGAATACAGGGAATAGGTCAATCCAAGACAGCCGGTTATGGCAGGCATCACAGCTGGATGGAGGATTAATTACCGATTTCCCGGCAGGCAAACGGTCGATACAGACATTCAGAAAACTGCCGATCGCAGCTCCCAGCAGTCCGAAGATAATGATTAACGCAATTTCCATAGTATTACTCCATTGTGAATGTTTTTCGAATTTACGTCAATAGCCTGCCTGTAATTTGTCTTTTTGAGACATTTTATGTGTCATAGTACCTTTAACTGATGCATTAGCCATCGGGTGGAGAATACAAAATTACGAGTCTGGTATGATACATGTCATAGTTTATCTCGTCATATTCCTTTAAAATATTTTTGCGTGTCAGGAATTGACAGGAGTTATTTATGTGTACAGCAAATGCCCGGGACAGGATATGCGGAAACTGCGGGTAGAATTATATAAATGTCAGCAGCGTGGGGCCGGTGTAGAGATATTTTCAGATGAGACCAGAGCACGTTGCCAGAAGTGTGGCACGATGGTCTTCAAAGAAAAAATGCCTTCATGTATCGAATGGTGTGCTTCAGCACGTCAATGTCTTGGTGAAGAACGCTGGAAGCAATTGATGGAGAAAAATATCCCTGGACCATAATAATTAGGCAATAGCAAATCAATTTTTGCTCGTATCTTCAGAAGCTGATATAATCTGACATAACGCGAGAGTATATTCTCGTATTATGGCGGAACAATGACTATCAATATCGCTTTCTTAAAATTGGCGGCTTATTTTGCAGTGTTGAGCAATGCTGAACTGGATGTTATCAAGCAAGCTTTCTCCGAGAAGACTTTTCAGAGAGGTGAAGTTATCTTATGGGAAGGGGAGATGTCGGATGTCCTTTTCTTTGTTGCCGTCGGCGCTGTTAAAATATTCAAGACTTCGTCACAGGGGAAAGAACAGATTCTCAGTATTGCCCGACCTGGAGACGCTCTTAACGATATTTCGATTTTCGATGGCAAAACAAACCCTGTAAGTGCTCAAGCATTGGGTCCCGTTACCATTTATGGAATAAAGCGAGAGAGGCTTCAAATTGTATTCCAACAGAATCCGGAATTAACTCTGAATGCCATTAAGGTCTTGGCTGAAAGAACCAGGCATCTTTTTACTCTGGTTGAAGACCTCTCATTTCGTCATGTGCTTGGTAGGGTTGTAAAAATCTTGCTTACTCATGCTGGAGATGGCGGTGGTCCTGTCCAACGGTTAACCCAGCAAGAAATGGCGGCGATGGCAGGAACAGCTAGGGAAGTGGTGGCTCGCTCTTTGAAAGCTCTGGAGGAGCAGGGATATATACGCTTGGAAAACCACCGTATCGTTATCAACGATAAGGAGTCTTTACAAAAGATACTCACAGATACGATTTGAGACAAATGTTACAGACAAATATTTTATTTATTTATACAGTAGTAGTGTACTTGGAGGCAAACTGAATTGACTGAAATGCCCTCGATTGACAAGAAGAAGTGTAATCGATGCGGACTCTGTGTCAGTGTTTGCGGTTGTGGTGCTATTGTGATGGTCAATAATGTCGTTACGATTATTGAGACCGAAGATTGCCATTGGTGTACTACTTGCGAAGCTGTTTGTCCTACCGGTGCTCTTACTTGCTCATTTGAAATTGTCATTGAAGAATCCCCAAAAACCGATTCATAACTTCGATTTCTCAAATATCTCCGGTAATATTTCCATTTTGCCATCCCCCTAGAATGAGACCATTGTCACATACACCACGCAACTATTTGGGTAAAATTCCGTTACAAGATGTTGGTGAATTCGTGATAAAGGGGGTGGTTGATATGTTGCATTGGAAATTAAAGGCTTGCACCCGTTGCGGGGGCGACTTATTCATGGATAAAGATATTGACTGCTGGTTCGAGCAATGTTTGCAGTGCAGTTATCGTAAAGAACTCAAAGATATCATGGAATTTAAGAGACACCTCATACCTGTCGGTGGCAGTCGTACACTTGCTGAGGATGAAGAGTTCTAGAAAGAGAGGCGAGACAAATCATCAGCCCTTGCGTTTTGGTATATAATATTGGGTATTATTCCTGCCGGAAGGAAACGGATGATACCTGAAATAAGAAAGGCAATTCTTTCGGATGTACCTGCAATCACTGAGATATATAACGAGGCGATTCTGACCACCGATGCCTCATTCGATGTTGAGCCGAAGACACTTGAATCGCAAAATAAGTGGTTCGGAGAACACGGCTCGAAAAATCCGATTCTTGTTGCTGAGATAGATGATAAAGTTGTGGGTTGGGTTTCTCTCAGCCGATGGTCTGACCGTTGTGCTTATTCGGATACCGCTGAAATTTCCTTATATATTAAAGATGGGTTTCGAAATCGCGGCATCGGAAAGAAACTGATGCGGGCTATCCTTGCTGAGGGTGAAAAAGTAGGTTTACATACCGTTATCTCTAGAATCACCGGCAACAATAATATCAGTATCCGCCTTCACGAGGAATTTGGTTTTGAAAATATCGGCGTGATGAGAGAAGTCGGTAAAAAGTTTGGGAAATTACTCGATGTTTGCATGATGCAGAAAATCTATTAACCACACCGATAGTATAAAACGGCTATTCGGATTTTGACTTATCTAGAATCGGTCTTTCAGATTTTTACGTTGTACGGCGTGACGCAGGCTGCCTGCTTTTTTATATATTTCTTTTAGTCTCGGTATATATCTGATGAATGGAATTGCTACTGCAATTGCTGAGAAAACTATTCTCTCCCATCCCCAGTGGTAGTGAAGCCATGCTACAAAAGGGAAACTGAGCAGTCCAATGCCGTAACTGAGAGTCGGGAAGCGTGTAATCAATAGCAGTATTGCGAGAATGCCTAGTCCTACAAAGAATCCGAAGGGGAACATCACGTAGATAAGTACGCCCACGGCAGTTGCGCCGCCTTTCCCGCCGCGGAACTTCAAAAAGATTGGGAAGTTATGTCCCAGTATCACTATTATGCCGGTAGCCAAATAGGCAGGTTCAGGTATGTTTAAAAGGTTTGCAATTACCATGGCAAGGACACCCTTGCCGATATCGATTGCTAATGTTAAGAAACCCCACCAAAACCCGACATTGTAGAAGACATTCATTGCTCCCATGTTTCTACTGCCGACATTACGTATGTCCGTCCCTGTTTTGAAACGGCCGACGATATAGGCAGTCGGAATGGAACCCAACAAATAGGCGATAATTAAAGTGACGACAATTAAAAATGCGGTCACAGTTCACTCCTTCTTTGTTAATATCTTGTTGATTGAGGATAGAACATTAGACCTCTGCCTGTCAACAGTATTGTGAAGTGTAGTTCAAAATATACTGTTTCGTTACAGATAGAAAGAATGGTGCAATAGATAATCTATGCAGGGGTGACGAATTTATAGCCCTCGCCGTAGTCCGTCAAAATGATACGCGGCGGATTGTCTTTCAGTTTGTTTCTCAATCGGCGAACGTATGTTCTGAGCTCATCGGTGTCTGTATGTTCTTTGCCCCAAACCTGATAGGCTATTTTTTCGCCGGTCAATGTTTCTTCAGGATTGTCCATCAGGATATAGAGCAACTTGGCTTCCGTCGGTGTTAGTTTAGATTTTTTATCTCTCAGAGTAATTTCATTGTTTGTCAGGTCCAAAGTAAGTTTACCACGGACAATGATTGGTTTTTCCCTGCCGGTTTTGACGTTTGTTGCACGACGAGTAACTGCATTGACTCGCGCTACCAGATCTCTCGGTTTGAAGGGTTTAACAATATAATCGTCAGCTCCCATCTCCAGACCTCTAGCTTGGTCCTCTTCTTTACCACGGACTGTGAGAATGATGGTTGGTACATCTGAGAAAATGCGAACTTCCTGTAGTACTTTGAAACCGTCCATATCCGGTAGGTTTATATCCAGGATTATTATATTGAAAGAGGAACTCTTTAGAATTTCTATTCCTCTAGTACCTTCAGCCGCTACTGCAATCTCCACTTCTGGCCAGCGCAGTTGCAAGCAAAGTGCTACTGCCTCTACTATTTCAGGGCTGTCTTCAATGATTAGAACTTTCAAGCTAACCTCCTTATGGTGCAGGGAATAAGGATCCTTTATTCTGTTTCTCTTCTCCTATCCCCCATATTGGCAGAGCGAAGAAGAATATATTACCTTGTGTGCTTTCGCTTTCTACGCCGATTTCTCCGTGATGCAAAGTTATTAAACTCTTCGATATGGCTAATCCAAGTCCCAGACCTGAGATACGTTGCCTGTCCTTGGCGTTACCGCCACGATAATAGGCATTAAAAATTTTAAGTTTATCTTCTTCGCTGATTAGCGAGGCTGAATCTTCTACTTCTACTATCACTTTGTTTACTGCGGCTGATACTCTTATCAAAATCTTACCTTGAGCAGGTGAAAATTTATTAGCATTAGATAACAGATTGATTAATACCTCATACTATATTGTTATCTCACATAATAGTAGTAAAAAAGACTTTTGCATATATTACAATAGTAATACAAGCGTGTCAAAAATGGATACTAAGTGTCAGGATTATATCAAAGAAAGTAGATAGTGTCAAATATTTCACAATAATTGTCATTTACTCGTCATGGCCGATTCTGTTATCATTAGATTTTATAGGATTGTGGAATGCAGATTAAACTCACTTTTCTCGGTGCGGTACATAATGTTACTGGTTCACGTTTTCTGGTAGAAGTCGATGGTACAAAGTTTTTAGTCGATTGCGGCTTATATCAGGAAAGAGAATTAAAGTATAGAGATTGGGAATTTTTCCCTGTTTCGCCTCAAACTATTGATGCTGTGCTTCTAACCCATGCACATCTCGACCACTGCGGCTATTTACCGAAACTGGTAAGAGAAGGTTTTAATCGACCTATTTATTGTACTCCTGCTACGGCTGACATCACTGAGATTATGTTATTGGATGCCGCTAATATACAACAGCAAGATACAGAGAATAAGAAGAAACGCCACAAACGTGAAAACAAAAAGGCTTCTCATCCCGAAATACCTTTGTACACAATCGAGGATGCCGAAGCTTGTTTGCCGTATCTTTCTCCTGTCCCATACAGACATAGCGTTCAAGTAGGTAAAGATATAGATTTTACTTTCTATGATGCAGGGCATGTGCTCGGTGCCTCGACGGTAAAAGTAAATATTAAACACAATGGAGAACAGAGAGTTTTACTTTTCTCCGGAGATATAGGCAGAAAAGCAAGGCCGATCTTAAACGACCCGACCACTTTTGAGGAAGCCGATTATGTTCTGGTCGAATCTACTTATGGTGATAGAACATTGGAATCACCGGATAATATGCTTCAGAAGCTTGTCGATGTTATTAATACTACTGTTCAGGCAGGCGGTAATATTGTCATTCCCAGTTTTGCCCTGGAAAGGTCGCAAGAGATTCTCTACTATCTGAATATGGCACTTAATTCGAAGCTAATTAAACCAATTACTGTCTATCTCGATAGTCCGATGGCAGTGGATATTAATAAGATTTTCGAACGACATATCGACCTTTTTGATGAGGATATGCGGCGACTCATCCAACAGGATAAATCGCCTTTTAGCTTTCCTGGTTTGAAACTGGTGAATTCAGCCGAGCAATCCAAGGAGATCAACAATTTAAAGGAACCTTCCATTATTATTGCCGGCTCGGGGATGTGTAACGGCGGCAGAATCAAGTACCATCTTATTTCTAATATCTCGAGGGCAGACAGTACTATATTATTCGTCGGTTATCAGGCGATCGGGACTTTGGGGAGAACGATTGTCGATGGCGCTACTGAAGTGAGAATTCTGGGGCAGAGATATCCTGTCAAGTCCCGGATAGTCCAGTTGAATGGATTTTCATCTCATGCCGATAAAGACCAGTTGTTGAGTTGGCTTTCAAGTATGAAAAAACCACCGCGTCATACCTTTGTTGTACACGGTGAAGAAAAATCAGCTAACTATCTGGCTAATACCGTAAGAGAAAAGATGGGTTGGGAAGTATCGGTACCTGATTATCTGGAGCAGTATATCCTTGACTAGTCAGAAGTAATCACAATCATTAACGGTTGCTGAAAGCTCTCTTGCCTACAACTTCTTGCTTGATATACCACTTCTGAACTGCTTCTATCACGGCAGTCGGATTATCGCAAATCATAAGTAAATCGAAGTCCTCCTCAGAGACATAACCTCTGGCAAGCACGTCGCCTCTTAACCAATCGAGAAAACCTTTCCAGAATTTGGAATCATAGAGAATTATCGGGAAGGGTTTGATTTTATGGGTTTGCATCAATGTCAAAACTTCCGTTAATTCATCGAGAGTTCCCAGTCCGCCGGGCATAATGATGAAAGCAGTGGCATATTTTACCAGCATTACTTTGCGGATAAAAAAATGCTTGAAAGTGACGGTTTTTGTTGCATAGATATTGCATGCTTGTTCTATGGGTAATTCGATATTGAGTCCAATCGATTTTGCCCCAGCTTCTGCGGCGCCTTTATTGGCGGCTTCCATTATTCCGGGACCACCGCCGGTAATAATGGAAAAGCCCAATTCCCCGAGTCGGTGGGCGATTTCTGCAGTTTGGACGTAAAGCGCATCGTCAGGAATGACTCTGGCTGAGCCATATATGGTTACAGCGGGTTCTACACCTGCAAGTTTATCAAACCCTTCTACAAACTCTCCGATGATACGGAACATCCGCCATGATTCTTCTTTTACCAGGTCGTTGATTTCATATCCATTTACCATAGTTCCCCTCCATTCCGGGTAAAGTAGATATTACCATATTTATATTGATGTTGACACCTCATCTCAGCAGGCGATATCTTTTTTTAATACCCAAATTATATAGGAGGTTATAGTGCTATACAATTCCATTGTCCCGTTCAGTTCAGTTTTTCTCGATTGAAATTCCCCGGAAGATACTAAAATCGTGAGATAGTTCAGTGGGGTAAAAGTTTTTTCGAATCAGGTGTGGTGCGAGGTGCGGAGGGTGACTTGAGTTTCAGAAACAGACTCGGCTTTATTATTACCGGTAGTGAGGCGGTTCTGGGGAGTCTGATGAAAGATACGATTGTTGAGACAATAGGTGTGGTCTTCGGACTCAATAAACCGTCGGTTTATGTGAAAGGGCAGATAGCACCATCGAAAGAAACTTTATTACATTCCGGCATTTATGAAGCATTACCGGAGATTCATGCCATTTTCAGGGCGCACGATAGTACTGTTTTGAAGGTGTCGGATAAATTGTCTCTACCATCGACAGATAAGGAGTGTCCTGCCGGTTCTCAGGAATTAGCAGAGGAAGTTGTAGCCTTTATCAATCTCAATAAGAGTGTCAGGTATTTTATCATCAAAAATTACGGAGTGATTTCCTTAGGTGCAACGATGGCTGAAGCCGGGAAATTGATGGATGAAATGCATGCAAAGGCTCTAAGTGTTGATGGAAAGAAAAGCAAATAATAAAACTCCTGTAGTCTGGAGACGAAATCTGTTAAAATAGATTTGTAGCAGTTCTATCAGATGAAGGAGTGAATTCAGTGAATCCTAATGGTCCTTATCCCGGAAGACAATTATTCGTTGGCTTGACCCTTAGCGGCAGTCCCGCGGTGGCTTATCTGGTAACAGGACGTAGTCCGGCAAGCCGGGAAAGAAAGGCAACACCCCTTGATAATGGCATTATTATCGGACCAATCGGTAATCAACCGTATGACCCGCTACGGCACTATACAGGGGTAAAATACGATAATAGTAATGGCATCATCACTGTCAGCAACGGTATTCAGACAGAAGCTTTATTTGAGACTTATAAGCTCCTTTTCAATACCAATTCTCTACCTTCGAAAGATTTTATGGAGAAAATACTGGATGGTGCACAAGCCGAGCCGGATAGCTTGCACACACCAAGAATCGTCGGCGTGGTAACTAATGGTTCTGAAGGGAAACCGGTATTTATTGTGGGTATCAAGCGACATGATGTACCTGCTCAAGCTTTTATTGTCGAGCCGAAACCGGGAATATTATATGGTGTCTCGACTTATAAGGGTAGTCTGGAGAATCCCGAATCATTCGACATGTTTGTCGGCTTGGCAAAGATGGAATTCAAAGGTAAAACAGCTATCGAACTTGCAGAGTCTCTGTTCGAAATATCGAAGGCATCCTACAATGGGGATGATATCCGCGTATGTGCTGTGGGCGGTATTCGCTCCGATGACAAACACACGTGGCAAATTGCGACGAGAAACAGATAAAAATAGGCTATCTGATTTGTGTTCAGAAAATAAATGTAAGTAGTACACTATTAAAGATAGCTGCCATGGTCAATACTACATAAGGTGCAAGTATAAAAACAAAGGCAGCACGGCCAAAGCCGCGGAAACCGAATTTTGAGTATAGAAATCTACTGGTGACGGCTAATAGCATGAGACCGACTACGGCAAGGGCATCAATTCAGAGCAATCTGGACAATCCACCCATCAAGAGCCCATTTGGCTAGTACTCCTCCTTCGGATAATTGATTGCCCCCGTTGATTTTCAGGAAAGTATATGTAATGATGTAATCCCGTATAGCCAACAGAGTGGATAATGCCAAAAGCCATGACTCTGACCACGGCCACAATGACCTTGACGCTGCTTCGACAGGTCGTTCTAATGACCGGTCTATCTCCCTGCTTTTTCCCCACATGTTTTTAGTCTTGCTTGAGGGCCGTAGGAGAGTCGTGCTGAGAATGTTTTATCATCGGGAAAACCTTGTATGCTAGCCAGATAACAAGCATAGCATCGGCGAATAGTCCTACTGAAGTAGCTATTTCTACCCATGATGGGAAATATGTGTAGCCCGGTCGCATTTGCAGGTTAATCAAACTGACATTGAAACGGTTGATTATCAGCCCCAACACAACCAGAGCCGCACCCCAGAATAATCTGGTGTTGCTCCTTCTGAATTTTTTTATCGAGAACAGAATAATCGGTAGTATTACTCCGATGAGCATTTCTGCCCACCATAAGATGTTATGGGGAAAATCTGTAAATACAAGCCCGAAATTTCCGCGGACGAGTAAATCACCGACTTTTAACATCAAATAGATACCTAGAATCCAAGGTATTATTTTGCCCAGTCCTTCCATTACTTCGTGATTCTGCTCATGTCCCATTGATTTGCCGGTAATGGTGGATTCGAACATTACCACCGCAGGCCCTACTGCAAGCGCCGAGAAGTAGAATAGGATGGGGAGGATGGGTGTGTACCATATTGGATGCAGTGTTGTCGGCATCATCAGTAACATCGAACCGAGGGATGATTGATGCAGAGTGGAAAGACAGATGCCAAGTATAATTAATGGTATTTCTATGGCATGGATGATTTTCAGCGGAACATTCCAATGTAATCGCTCAAAGACAGCAGGGCTGAATTCAAGCGCTAAAACAAAGGTATAGGTCATAACACACATTGCCACTTCAAATAGAGGCGAATGGATGTTCCAGTAGATAATCGCATGCCAGATATACCATGGTTCTCCTAAGTCGACTAGCAGTGCCAGAATAACGAGCAGGTATCCGAGAAAAGCAGTCAGAATAGCTGGACGTGCGACTGAATGATATTTCTCTCCACCGAAGATATAGACAATAGCAGCGGTTGTGAAACCTCCTGCCGCAAGAGCGACACCGCAATAAAGGTCGAAACCTATCCACATACCCCAGCCACGTCCGTCACTCATATTGGATACCGCTCCAAGTCCAAAGAGATAACGGCATATTACCGATGCAAATCCAGTTAATGCTAATATCGTAAGAATTATCAGTCCTAGCGGGAGCTTGCGTATTTTCTCTCTCATTTGGTCTTCGCTCCTTGCTCGTCTTTCTTACTGGTTTTTGCTTGGAGTTTCTTACGGCGCTTTGTTACGAGGTAAGTACCTGTCATCAAAGCAGCCATCCCTAGTAATACCGGCGGTACGAGCCCCATTGCTCGCTCTGCATTGACAACAACCGGCTCGGTTTGGACATTAGGGAGCCCAAGTTTTTCAAAAGGTACGGAGGCAAGATATAGCCAGGATGTGCCGCCGACCTCTGTTTCTCCATATATATGATTAATGTACAATTGCGGTTCGTCGGCAATCCGTTGCTTCGCTTCGTCAATTAACTCTGAACGATTTGCGAATTTAAGTGCTCCTGTGGGACATGTTCCTGAGCAGGCAGGTTGTAAACCTTGTGCTTGTCTATTTGCGCAGAATGTACATTTTCGGATCCAAGGTGTTACTGACTCCCACTGATAAGTCGGAATACCGAAAGGACAGGCAACCATACAGTATCGGCAACCGATACATTTGCTTTCATTGTAAGTTACCGGGCCGGTTTCTGTTTTCTTAAGAGCGCCGACTAAACAGGCTTCAGCACAGCCCGGTTTTTGACAGTGCATGCATTGTATTTTTGTATAGACCCATTTAGGTTCTAATCCTTGTTGTACATCGGTAGCGCGTATGTTTGTAAAGGTTTTAGAATCCAGTAACGGAGTGTCATTGTGAGTTTTGGATTCATCATCAACTGGTGATGACGGATTGTGATTCCATTGCTTGCATGCGACAACACAGGCTCTGCATCCGACGCATTTTGTAGTATCGACCAGCATTCCTTTACCATTTGTGTTTGCTTGGCTTTCGTTTCCTGAGCTTGCGAGTGCAGGTGTGGGAGAAACGAGAACCGCTGCACCAGCGATACTTGCTGCCGATAGCTTAAGAAATGACCTTCGGTCTATCTCCATGGTCCTCCCTTTCTAATAAACATAAAAATATGTCGGATAGTATATTAGTAAGATTATAGGACAAAATGTGCTGTGAATCTATATGTTGTTTATGTCACTGCTACGTCAATTTATTACGCTAATTGACGTAAAGCTTTTACTCCACAATGTCTTGTACCACTAAAAGCACCGTGTTACAATTAGAAAAATCTTATTTGCCTTCTCTTCGCATTGAGGCTACAGAAAAACTACATCTCAAGTGAGGATTAATAATGGAAACTCCTAAAGAAAGTCCCAAAGGGTATTCACGTAGGGAATTCCTTAAGCTTTCCGCAACTTCTGCTGCCGCAGTAGGTCTAGTGTATATCGGTCTTTCAAAATTTAATAAAGATGGATCGACCGTATCTGCCGCGGCTGCTAGTGTGGCGGAGATTCCAATTATCTGGATGCAGACTGGTTCCTGCACAGGCTGTTCTGTCAGCGTGCTTAATTCCCTGAGTCCTAATATCCGTAATATTCTGTTGGATGAAATAGTACCGGGAAAACATCTCAGTGTCCGTTTCCATGCTACGGTTATGGCGGCAGAGGGTGAGAAGGCAATGGAGGAATTGAAGAAAACTGCCCAGAATAAAGGTGGTTATGTTTTGGTGGTGGATGGTGCTATCTCGACTAAGGATAACGGCATTTACTGTGAAATCGGTGAGGTAAACGGCGAGGGTGTCACCGGTTTAGAGCATGTGAGAAATTTGGGTAGGGA
Organism: uncultured Dehalococcoidia bacterium; assembly: GCA_903916765.1. Lineage (GTDB taxonomy): Bacteria > Chloroflexota > Dehalococcoidia > Dehalococcoidales > Fen-1064 > Fen-1064. Next base: position 13,200 of record CAIWXV010000028.1, read on the forward strand.
TGCCATGGCAGTAATTGCGTTGGGTACTTGTGCCGCTTATGGCGGAATTCCTGCCGCAGAGCCAAATCCTACTGGTTGTGTCAGTGTTAGTCAGGTCTTTGCCGATGCCGGCATCAGTACACCTGTAATTAATGTACCCGGTTGTGCACCTCACCCCGATTGGTTTGTCGGTACCGTCGCTACTATTTTACTGGGTGGACTTTCGGCGGTAAAAGTAGATTCTAATGGCAGACCGACAGATTTCTACGGGAAGCGGATTCATGAAAATTGCCCGCGGAATGGATATTTTCAGTTGGGGCAATTCTCGAAGAAATTCTCCGACCCGTATTGTATGTATCAGTTAGGCTGTAAGGGACCGGTAACTTATGCGGATTGTCCTCTTAGATTATGGAACAGCGGTAATAACTGGTGTGTCGGTGCTAATAGCTTATGTATCGGTTGTGTTGAACCGGGGTTCCCGGATGCTATGTCTCCCTTACGGAAGAAAGCAGAGGGATGGGAAGTTAATCCGCTATCAGTGCCCCCTGTAGAAAAAGAAGGCACCGGTGTCAATACTGCCGTAGCAGCCGGATTGGGTGTAGCTGTTGGTGCGGCAATCGTTGGTGCTGGTGTCGCAATTGCAAAAGGCTCAGCTAAAGCAGATAAAAAAGGGAAAAAGGAGTAACTCGTGGCGAAGATTGTAATTGACCCGCTAACTCGTATCGAGGGACACCTTAAGATAGAAGCGGTTGTTGAGAATGGTGTCGTCAAGGATGCTAAAAGTTGTGGCATGCTTTTTAGAGGTCTTGAGATACTTCTAAAAGGACGTGACCCGTTCGATGCTCAGTTCATCGTACAAAGGATTTGCGGTGTCTGTCCCACGACTCATGCTATGGCGGCAACTCTTAATCTTGATTCCGCCTTTGGTATTGCAGACCAGATTCCGGACAACGGACGTATTATTCGTAATCTGATTCAGGGTGCTAACTATGTCCAATCTCATATCCTGCATTTCTATCATCTGGCGGCTCTCGACTATGTGGATGTCACTAAAGTCGCTCAATACGATGGAAAAGATGCCGGATTGAATTCTGTCAAAGATTTCATTACACGGGCATTGACTGCCGGTGATATGTCGATGCTGGGTCCCTTCTATCCTCGTTATGAGGGCGATTATCGATTATCGGATGAGGTTAATATTTCCGCCACCGCTCATTATGTTGAAGCTCTCCAGATGAGACGTCTGGCTCATGAAATGTCTGCCGTATTCAGTGGCAAAATGCCGCACAACGTAGCAATTATTCCCGGCGGTGTTACTGAGGTGCCTACGGTAGATAAAATCGCCAATTTCCTCTGGAAATTAAATCAATTACGTCAGTTCATTGATAATGTTTATATTCCCGATGTTCTTGCGGTAGCCGATGCCTACTCCGATTATTTCGGTATCGGCGCAGGCTGTGGCAACTTGCTCAGCTACGGTGTTTTTGATCTGGAAAGCAAGGAGAAAGACCTTTCCAAGAGAAGTCGTTTATTCCGGCAGGGTACAGTCTCACTTTCCGACCTTAAACTTGCGGCTCTTGTCCCTTCCAAGATAACCGAGCAGGTTACTAGTAGCTGGTATAAATCTGGTGCGGCTCTGTATCCGGGTGATGGTGAAACCGAACCTGACCACAATAAATCAGGTGCATATACATGGTTGAAGTCCCCACGCTATGACGGTAAGGTATATGAAGTAGGACCGCTTGCCCGCATGGTTGTGAACTATGTGGCGGGCGACGCTACTGTTAAGCAAGCGGTGGACGGTGTGCTCTCATATTTTAACGTTGGACCTGCAGCTCTATTCAGTGTACTCGGCAGACATGCGGCGCGAGCTCTGGATTGTAAGATTGTTGCCGATAAGATGGCGGATTGGTTGCTGGAATTGAAACCGGGTGAACCGACCTGTGTAGAATATCAAACTCCGGTAGAAAGCGAAGGTATGGGGTTGTGGGATGGTCCTCGTGGTGCGCTGGGACACTGGATAAGAATTAAAGACTCAAAGATTGAAAATTATCAGTGTGTTGTTCCGACTACCTGGAATGCTTCACCGCGTGATGACAAGAACCAGCCAGGTACTATGGAACAGGCTATCATCGGCACTAAGATTAAGGATGAATCGAATCCTTATGAGATTGGACGTATCGTCCGTTCTTATGATCCCTGTTTGGCTTGTGCTATTCATCTTGTTACTCCTAAAGGGAACGAGATTAGCAAGTTCCGCGTGATATAATAGGGGCTGATGATAACTGTTGAGTCGGAGAGACAATCTAAAGAACTCCCGACCAGGCGTCCTTCTATCCTCATTATGGGTGTGGGTAATATTCTCCTCAGTGATGAGGGAGTAGGTGTGCACGTTATCAGAGCGCTATCTGAAATTAAACTGCCCGATAATGTGGAGTTGCTGGATGGCGGTACCGCGTCGATGTCTTTCCTGGATACTCTCAGTAATCGTGAAAAAGTTATCATTATTGATGCTGTTAAAGGAAATGACAAACCCGGGACAATCTATCGTTTTACCCCTTCCGATATAAGCACTCAGAAAGAGATGATAACTTCTCTCCATCAGATTGGCATTCTGGACTCTCTGACGATGTCTCAATTTCTCGATAATGCCCCGCAAAATGTTGTTATTGTTGGCATTGAACCTAAAGAACTGGATTGGGGAATGAGCCTCTCGTCGGAAGTAACTGCCGTAATCCCCTATGTAGTTGAACTGATATGCAAAGAGTTGGAAATGCCTACCCCGACAGATGACTGAAATAATCGAAAAATAGAAGTTCTGGAAAGGGAGTGGGTCATTGTGTAGCTAGAGGTCAGGGACGCAAGCAGATTTTATGATTATATTTTTAGCCAAATCATAACTTAACTGGAAATGTTTGGGGTTTGACCGGGATACTGATAGAGGTTTATAATGAAATTGCTAGAGGAAAGCCGGGGAGAAAGTGTCAAACTTACACGAAAGCTGCGGTGTCTTTGGTATATATTGTCCTGGTGAGGATGTGGCTCGGCTTACCTTTTTTGCTCTGTTTGCACTCCAACATCGTGGTCAGGAAAGCGCCGGTATTGCTACCGCCGATGGTAAAAGAATTCAGCTCTATGGCAATATGGGGCTGGTCTCGCAAGTTTTCGACGAAAATTCACTGAGTCAGCTAACAGGTCATATTGCTATCGGCCATAATCGCTATTCCACCACCGGCTCCAGTCGTAGCATCAATATCCAGCCTATGTTACTGTGCAACGGCACTGATACTCTGGCAATTGCTCACAATGGTAATATCGTTAATGCCGGGCATCTACAGAGAGAACTTTGTGAACAGGGCTATACCTTTCATACCTCTTCCGATACCGAAGTAATTGGCAATCTTATTCTTTCTGCTCCCACTGGTGATTGGATTGAACGTATTAAATATGCGATGCATCGTCTTCAAGGAGCATATTCGTTAACAATACTCACGAACGATACCCTCTACGCTGTGCGCGACCCCTGGGGAGTGCGTCCGTTTTGTTTCGGTTCATTAAATGGCGGTTGGGTAATTGCTTCGGAGAGCTGTGCCTTAGACCATATCGGTGCTAATCTTATCAGATCGGTTGAGCCGGGAGAGATTATCCGGATTGACCAGAATGGAGTAGAATGCTTCCGGGAGCCGATTCACCGTCGGGCATTGTGTATCTTTGAATTTATCTATTTTGCTCGTCCGGACAGTATTATTAACGGGCAGTTAATTTATCCTGCAAGACAGGCAATGGGTGCCAGATTGGCAATTGAACATCCGGTGGATGTAGATATGGTAATGGGTGTGCCCGACTCTGCAACTGCCGCAGGACTCGGTTATGCGCAACAGGCTAAGAAACCTTTCTGTGAAGGATTGCTCAAGAATCGTTATGTAGGGCGTACTTTCATCGCCCCCGACCAGCGCATCAGAGATCTTGGTGTCAAACTAAAATTCAATCCTTTACCGCAGATGCTCAAAGGACAACGTATGGTTGTTGTCGATGACAGTATTGTTCGGGGTACGACTACTCCCAAGGTCGTCAATTTACTGAGACGGGCAGGGGCTAAAGAGGTCCATATGAGGATTTGTGCCCCGCCGATTCGTTATCCCTGTTTCTTCGGCGTCGATATGGCTACCAGACGGGAACTCATTGCGGCTCATAAATCTGTCGAGGAAATCAGAGACTTTATCGGGGCTGATTCTCTGGGATATATGAGTCTTGACGGATTGATTCAATCGGTGAATTTGCCCAAAGATATTTTCTGTACTGCTTGCTTCACCGGCGATTATCCCGTCCCGGTGCAACTTGAGATGGATAAGCTGGCATTAGAAAATGCCTTCACCATACAATCCTAACGTTTGTTTAATTCTTGCCATTTGAAGCGTGTTATCTCCATTAACAGGAATTCGTATCCGTCATGTTCCAGATGTCCATATGGTATTAATCCGCATTTCTGAAAGCATTTTTGTGCACGGCTATTTGTTTCCAGAGTCTTGAGGTTAATTCGATTAAATGTAAAATTCTGGAATATATAGTCAATTAGTGTAGTAATGATATCGGTGCCGTATCCCTGGTCCCAGTAATCCCGCTCACCGATCATAATCCCGATTTCCGTCTCGCCTTTTTCATTGTTGATGTTGTAGTAAACACAGTTCCCGATATGTTTACCGTCCAGCGTATCCACTGCAAAAGTAATTCGGTCAGAGACGGGACGTTTTAATAAAACTATATATTCATTAAGGAAATCTCTGAAAGGAAGTCTGAACGGTGGCATGGCATCAAGTGCCGATAATTCTGCATCTGTTTGCCACTTGTAATCATTTTCCGCATCGGCAAGCGTTTTAGGGCGAATTATGACTTTAGTTCCTTCTATCATCATGCTCTCTTGATGATGAAGATGATTGGAAAAGAGCCATATCTTCGTGTGCTTCTACCTCCGCGAGTGCTTGCTCAATTGCCTCCCTGATTGCTTCATTGGAATCGTTTGAATTCTCGTGTAGGTATCGCTTGGCTTCATTTCCACCGATTTTACCTAGTGCCTCTATGGTTGCCAGTTGTACATCTGTGTCTAAGTCTTTAGACAGAGGAAGCAGGTGGGATACAATTTCTTCTGTCCCCATTTTACCGCAGGCAGAGACTGCCTCGTAGCGTATTTCGGCATCATGATTATCGAGCTCTTTCAATAGTATCGGCATCCAGTGCGGGTTGCAGTTTCTACCCATTGCATAGATGGCGCTGACCATCATTCTTTCATCACGGCTATTATAGGCATTTTTAATAGTCTCATTTACTTCCTGGCTATTTAATGATGCTATGGCTTCCAGTCCACGGCGTCGTACGTCGATGGTTTTGCTTTTGTCGTTGATTACTGCAAGTAATGCTTCTCCTATCATATTACCGTAGTGGTGTGATATTGAACCCAATTCTGCCATCAATGCAAATCTACCCAGTCCCATCGCTGCGGAAGTCTGTACTTCTTCTGAGGCTTCGGTATTTAGTAAGTTGATAAAAGACGGAATCAGTGATGGGTCTTCATTCTCCCAGAGTCCGTCGATTGCTGTGGATTTCACCTCGGCATCAGTGTCGTTAAGACAGCTTCTGAAGATAGGGTCGAAGTTGAGTTCTACATTATCTGCAACAAGTTCGACTAGCCTGGTAATTATCTCTCGACGACGTTTTAGTTCAATCGTTTTCCAGACGTCTGAGTAGTTTTTAAAATCCTTTGGAGTTATCTGTGCTAAATCCGCCAGATGTGAGTTCACAATTGGTTTATCGATATCGGCAATTTCGTCGATGATTTCATTGATTAACAATTAAGTGCTCCGTATCTCAGTTTTGTCCCCCGATGTTGCTTTCGTCTTCGCCTTCTTCACCTTCTTCTCCATTATCCTGTTCCCAGATAGGTTGAGTGAAGTGTTCAATATATTCACCCATAGCGATAGCAGTCGCCTGTTTTATCTGTTCCATGGTCTCTTTAGCGTTTTCCTCTAAATCGTTGTAGCCAATTTCGATACTTAACAATCGGGCGAAAACTTTAAGTATTGCCAGCGCTGCTATCGGATTCTCCATTCTTGAAGTCTGTGTCGGCACTTCTGCCATCAAACATATACCATCGAAATTTCTTTCCTTAGCTAGGCCGAGAAGCAATCCATTAAGGCCGGCAATCTGGATATTACCTTTTTGTAATAGTTCGTGTCTTTTCAGCTCTGCTACCATCTGTTTATTAGTACCGACTGCCCAAACTCGGGGCTGTTCTGTGAAGTGGATATTAGTCATTGCGGCAGCGCAGGTGTAAACCCGTTCTACTCCGAAACTCTCTGCAAAATCAAGGACACAATTTGCGAATTCGTAGATTTTAGAATCCGGTTGGTCATCACCGATAAAAAGAATCAGGTCGTTTTGTCCCTTTTTGTTTTTCCAGTAGTAAAACCGGCTTTGTGGGAATTGCGGCGTTTCGACCATATGTTCTCTGGAGAGGACGCCGATCGGGTCGAAGAAATAGCTGGCATCGATTTCAGCCAGGTCTTTGAAATCTAATTTATTGAGTAAATAGTTGGCAATCACTATTGATACATTGCCGATGCCGGGCCATGTGGCTAACATCACCGGTGAATTTAGTTTCGGTTTGGCAACGAGTTTAACCAGTTTTTTCATTCGTTTACACCTGTTTTTATTCTGTGCAGTCCCTTTCCAGACTAATTCTAATACACTTTGTCAATCGGGGAAAGATTTGTTTTAATGACTGGCTACCGAAACATTCGTGAAAAGGATGGAAGGTGTATTGAGCATTCCGTTAATCCATTTAACGTCACTGCCGATAACTGAGATATCTTTTAATAATTGATAGATATTCCCTGATACCATCGTGTCTTTAACCCTGCCGACAATCTCGCCTTTTTCTATCTTAAACCCTAACAGGACATTGCCGCTGAAATCACCACCGAGCATATTACCTTGCCCTGCACCCAAAAGTTGTTCGACGACCAGACCCTCATCTACGTTTTTGACCATATCATCGAAGCTGATAGTCCCCGGGGTTATGACAAAAGCGTGCAGTGAAGGTGTCGGTAAACCACCTTGCCGGTGTCCGTTGCCGGTACTTTTTGTTTTTGCTTTGGCGGCAGTTTGCAGGTCATATAGAAAATTATTGATTGTGCCACTAGTGATGAGCGGGGTGAGTTGACACGGCACTGCTTCATCATCGCAAGGTTGACTTGCCGGGCAATATGGTATTGTGGCGTCGTCGCGTATGTTTAATTTCTTATCGAAAACTTGTTTCCCTAGTTTATCGCCGATTGGAGAAGCACCTTCGAGAACGGTCTTGCCGTTGAAGGCTGACATCAACGGTATAATTAATGAACTGGCAATACCATCCGGTGTGAAAATGACCGGCATCGGTTTTGTTACTATAGATGCCTGATTTTTTGCCCGCTCGAGCTGTCGGATGACGGTTTTTGCGATTGTATCGGAACTTAATATAGGGTGGCAAGAAGCATCGTAGTCCCCCACAAAAAGCATATCGGTTCCACGGATTAATGACCCTTCAATGCTGAGTCCGAAAACACTCTGCCGATAATTTGCCTGACCGCCTCTGGAATTGATGATACTGCAGTCATAGGTAGCTTTGGTGACACTGGCTTCGCATGTTACTTCCGGCGAATATTTTATGATTCTGGAGATTAGCTCTACGCCGAGTTGTTTCATTTGCTCGATTGTGACCTTTTCTACAGCCGCGTCGAAAATCTCAATCCTTGGATATTTTTGCAATGAGGGGAATTGAAACTCTGCTTCACTTCCGAACTCTGCAGTTGCGACTGCACTATCGACCAGTTCTGCTCTGTTCTCCAGACTGGTGGAAGTAGCATAACCGGTTTTGCCATTTTTGATGATACGTAGCGCGATTGTTTTGCTCTGTTTATTCTGTATATTTTTTAATCGATTAGACTCGAATTGAACCGGCGTCATTTCGCTTGAAGTCAGGAAAACCTCGGCTTCTTCTGCAAATTTCTTGGCGAGAGCAAGAATTTTTTCCAATTATTTACCTCCCACCAGACATTGTTTGATTTTGATGTGCGGACTGCCGTTACTGACGGGTAATGGTGATTGTCCGCCTTTCCCACATCCGCCGCCCTCATTCATATCGAGGTCATTACCGATGGCATCGATATTCATAAGGGTATTGAAGACATTACCGCTGAGCATTACCGGTCTGACCATTTCGGCGATCTTACCGTTGCGAATCATATAAGTTTCTCCGGCGGAGAAAGTAAACATCTCCATACTGGTTTGCCCGCCGTACCAGTTTTTAGCATATACACCTTCTTTGATATCGGCAATCATATCCTGGAATGAGCAATCGCTCGGTTCGATATAGGTATTAGTCATGCGCACGATAGGCGGGTGACGATAATTGATTGCCCTCGCATTTCCGGTCGGTTGTTCTCCCATTTTAGCCGCCGTTTCACGGGAGTGCAGTCTGCCTACCAGTTTACCTTCTCTGATGAGGTAGGTCTTGGCGGCTAGAGTGCCTTCATCGTCATATTTGAAACTACCGCGTAAACCGGATCTGGAGGCTGAATCCACAATGTTAAGGTGATGTCCTCCGAAGACTTTACCCAGTGTCATCAGCTCTTTCATACGTTCATTCTCATATACGAAGTCGGACTCGGACAGATGTCCGAACGCTTCGTGCACAAATACGCCGGCAAGAATCGGGTCTAATACCACAGTGTATTGTCCGCCGTTTATCGTCGGCGCCGATAACATGTCTATGGCTTTCTTTGATAGATCGCTAATCTGTTTGTGGAGTTTTCGTATGGGGCTGAAATCATTCAGACTCCCCTCGCTCAAGCCGGCTTGTTGTACTTCGCCATCTTTTGTTGCTACTGCCACAGCCCGCAGAGTCACATCGGATCTTTCCTGCGTAATAAAACCGCCCTCGGAACTGAGAAAAACGGTCTTTTTGTGGCTGTCACCGTAGTTGATATTCGAAGTTTTGATGCCGGATGAACTCCAGATTAACTCATTATATTCATCGAGCAATCGTTTTTTCTCGGCAAGTGGAATAAGTAAAGGGTTTTCTTTTATGCTGGCATTAACATTCTCGACCACCGGCTTAGTTTCAGCCAATTGGCTGACTTCTTTGCCGATGAACCGTGCCTGATTTATGGCTAAAGCCACTTTGTCGTGCAGGTTTTCCAAATCGTTGAAGCTGACAAATCCCCAGCCGCCTTTTACCAGTGCCCGAATATTACCGCCGATAGATAAAGTCTTGCTGATAGATTCGAGCTGTTTCCCGCGATAGGAGATACTGCTGAATTGGTTTTCTTCCAGACGAGCTTCGATGTAATCGGCTTTTTGCCTCTTGAGGATTTGAACCAACTGTTGACTGATGAGTTCTAGATTTGCCATATCAGTTTCAGTTTAACGTTCGCTTGATATGTTGTCAAACCAGATGAAGGTATTAATCTGATAATTTTTCCACCAGCCACTTAAGTAAAATCTCGGTTTCTTTTACTCCATCGAGTATGAAATCGGCTTCAGTAATGACCACTGGCGGTGTTTCTTCATTGACGACGGCGATGGCAAATCCGTGAAAATCCTGCTCGTTTTTGCGGATTGCATGGAATGCGGGGATATCCGCCGTATCATCACCAAGAAAAAGACCGCTATGCAGGTTGTATTTCTTGATTAAATCGATTATCGGTGTGCCTTTGTTTATCTCTACCCTTGGCAAAATGCCGATGCTTCTTTTCTCTTGGAAGACATGGAGTTTTGGGGCATATCTGGATTTCCCCAATAGTTTCCAGATTGTTTCTTTTGCGATTTCGGGTTGTGGAGACATGCGATAATGAATGCTTACCGAAGCCCCTTTATCCTGGATTTGCACACCTTCAAATGACTTTAGTTGCTCTAGTTCCTTCACTAATTTATTCATAGTGGGGACGTGAGATTGTGCATCCGGGTGAAGTTCGGCATGATTCTCTTGCCAGTACTCCATTCCATAATGCCCGATGCATACCGCTCCATCAATCGCGACTCTATTTCTGACATCTTGTGCGTCTCTGCCGGATATGAATGCCAATAGTGCAATCTTTTTCTGGAGGATAGTGAGATTCATGCGGTTGTTGTCTATTATTTGTGCATTCAGGATATTGGGAATTGTCGGGCTGATAGTGCCATCGATATCGGTAATGAATCCGAAAGGAGTGCGCGCGATGAGCTTTTCTAATACGACGAGGTTATCCAGAATACGTGCCACGAATTAAATTTAACAGGTTGTGCGGATGAGCGTCAATATTATTCATTGACACTCTGCAATAGTTAGAATAAAATCAAATGTAATTACTCGGGATGGAGAGTCATAATCAGTGAATAGTGACGAAATTAGAAGTTCCTACCTCAAATATTTTGAAACAAAGGGACATAAAATTGTCCCCAGTTCGTCTTTGATTCCCTACGGCGACCCAACATTATTGCTAACCAGCGCAGGGATGGTACAGTTCAAGCCCTATTTCACAGGTAAAGCTGTACCGCCTGCCTTGCGTTTGGCTTCCTGCCAGAAATGTTTCCGTACGACTGATATCGAATCGGTGGGTGATGCCACTCACTGCACTTTTTTTGAGATGTTGGGGAATTTCAGCTTCGGCGACTATTTTAAGAAAGAAGTTATTCCTTGGGCTTGGGAATATGTTACCCAACACTTGAAAATTCCGCAGTCACGGCTCTGGGTAACTATTTATCGTGACGATGACGAGGCTTTCAATATCTGGCGTCAGACCGGGGTTGCTGAAAATAGAATCGTCAGACTCGGTGAAGAAGACAATTTCTGGGGTCCGGCTGGTAATTCGGGACCATGTGGACCTTGCAGTGAAATTCACTATGACCTCGGAGAGGAATTCGGTTGTGGTAAGGTCGATTGTAAACCGGGTTGCGACTGCAAACGGTATACTGAAATTTGGAATCTGGTTTTCCCGCAGTTTTTCCAGGATGAAAGTGGCAAACGTGCCAATCTTGCAAACCCCGGTATTGATACAGGTATGGGCCTAGAGCGTGTTTCGGCGATTATGCAGGGCAAGCCGACGATGTATGATACTGATCTTTTTACTCCACTAATACGGAAAATTGCTGACCTGTCAGGTAAAAAGTATGGCTCTGATTCTGTAACCGATAAAGCGATGAGAGTAGCTGCCGAACATACCCGCAGCATTGCCTTTTTACTGGCTGATGGTGTCATGCCGAGTAAGGAAGGGCGTGGTTATGTATTGAGGCGTATATTACGCCGCGCCGAGTACTTTGGTGAGGCTCTGGCTCATGAAAAGCCTTTCCTCACCACTGTAGCGGAAGAAGTTATCAAGAATATGGGGCATGTTTATCCGGAGTTAGCGGCGAATAAAAAACATATTCTGCATGTCATCGAGGCGGAGACGGAAAGTTTTCGTAAGTCTCTGCCGGTGGGTAGAAATATACTTGAAAATACCATCGCTAAACTGAGTACCGGAAAAGGTAAATCGAAAACTATCTCCGGCGCCGATGCCTTTATACTTCACGATACCTATGGTTTTCCAATTGACCTGACGAAGGAGATTGCTTCTTCACGCGGATTATCAGTCGATATGGCTGGTTTTGAACAGGAAATGGAGAAACAGCGTGAGCGTGCTAAGTCAGCACAGAAATATGGGGTGACAGGTAATGCCACAGCGGCTATGGAGGCGGAATTCGAAGGTAGCCCGACTGTCTTTGTCGGCTATACAAGAGTTTCAGCAGAGGCTACTATTACCGCTTTACTGTCTGACAGCGAATCTGTCGTGGTGATTAGAGAAGGGCAGGAGGCGAGTCTGGCTCTGGATGCCACGCCTTTCTACGGAGAAATGGGCGGTCAGGTAGGCGATACCGGTGAAATTAAGAGCGCTTCCGGTTGTTTTTCCGTTACTGATACTGTCCGCACCACGACTGGTATAATCGTCCACCGTGGCAAGATGTTAAGCGGGAATTTGTCCGTAGGTGATAAAGTGCAGGCTGAAGTTAATCTCGAGCACAGATTGGATATTGCCCGTAATCATACGGCAACCCATCTGCTTCAATACGCTTTGCAACAGGTTTTAGGTAAGCAGGTACAGCAGAGGGGCTCAAGGGTGACTCCGGAAATGCTCAGGTTCGATTTTTCACATCTCGCGGCGATGATACCGGAAGAAATTCAGAAAGTACAGCGGATTGTTAACGAGAAGATTCGCCAGAATCTTGAAGTTTATGCCGAGGAAATGTCTTACCAGAAGGCGCTCGAACAGGGAGCAATTGCTCTCTTCGATGAAAAATATGGTGACAAAGTACGTGCCTTGAAAATCGGTAAACCGACGGTCAGTTTTGAGTTATGCGGCGGAACTCATGTAAATGCTACAGGGCAAATCGGATTTTTCCATATCGTCAGCGAAAGCAGTGTCGGCTCCGGTTTGCGGCGTATCGAAGCGGTGACAGGCAGGGGTGCGGAAGAACATTTTGAGAAGCTGTCCGGTGAGTGGCAGGTGATAGCTAAGTCTATCGATGCTACTACGGAAAATATTAAAGAAAAGATTGGCGGCATAGTTGAATCTCTGGAAGCTGAGAGGAAACAACATCAGTTCATTGAGACGGAATTAGCACATATAAGAGCCAAGATTTTGTTTGAAAAACCAGTAACAATCCTAGGAGGAGTGACGGCTAACATCTCCAATGAATCACCTCTCTCACCACAAGCGCTGCGGCATATGAATGACTATCTACGTGAGAAACAAACGAGCGCCGTTACTGTTCTGGGCACAGTTTATGAAGACAAGCCCTCTGTTCTTGTATGGGTATCACAAGACTTAGTGGCCAAGGGATATGATGCCAGTAAATATGCCCGCGAGATGGCCAAAATGTTGGGCGGCGGCGGTGGTGGCAAGCCTACGATGGCTCAGGCGGGTGGCAAAGACAAGAGTAAGGTTGAGACAGCCCTTAAACTGGTCAAGAATCTGATTGAGCATCAGGGTGGCTAATGGCGCGTATTCTCGGGATTGATGTAGGTGACAGGAGAATCGGTTTAGCGCTGAGTGACCCTGGCGGCATACTGGCAAGTCCTTTGACTATTATCGAGCACAATACTGAATTAGAAGATATTGAAGCCATTCTGAAGATTGTCAAAGAACGTGAGGTAGGACGTATTATCGTTGGTTTGCCACGCTTGATGAATGGTGATATTGGACCGCAGGCAAAGAAGGTCCAGGCTTTTACAGAGACATTACATTCTCATACTGATATTCCTATCGAGTTTCGTGATGAACGACTGACTACAGTTACTGCCGTACGACTTAAAGAGGAAACCAGCAGGAAAAAGAAGAATCAGAAAATCCGATATGATGCCATGGCGGCAGCGGTAATTCTGCAAGAATATCTGGAAGAGCAGGCATCTAATAAGCAATCTGAAACTAATCTCTGAATTCTATACCGGCGAAAGTCGGTATTCAGTGTAGTGGAGATACTGGTGTGAATGAGTAAAAAGGATATTGAATTAACTGGATACTGGATATTGTGGGCTGTATTGCGGCGACTGCATTCGTTATAAGAGCAAAGCCTCTGATTTAGCTCGAGACCTGCTAGCTGAATTACAAGCAACGGGGTTTGACAGATATGCAGAAGGTAAAAGTTTGACTGTGAAGGAATTTAAGAATTTTGTGGAGTGCTGTCGTGTTCTTGAAGAGATAACTAAATTGCAGTGTAATAGACCGTGCCGAGGGGGTAAGGGTTGTGCGACTTTTCCCTGCGAGGTTATAAAATGTTGTCGCAGTAAAGGATACGAAGGCTGTTGGGAATGTAGTGATTTTGAGAAATGCCATCGGTTTGAGTTTATCAAACCACTTCACGGTGAAAACTCTATCAACAACCTTAAAATAATCCGGGAGATGGGATTAAGTGAGTGGGCGCAACACAGACATAAATTCTATAACTGGTAATAAAACTCGATGAGCAAGAAAAACACTTTTCGGCTTATCAAAACCTGTGGTAAAGCACGTGCTGGTGAGTTAACTACATTGCATGGTGTGGTACAGACACCGGTCTTGTGTCCTGTAGGTACTCAGGGGTCTGTCAAAACATTGACACCACAGGAAGTGAAAGACCTCGGTATGAAGATGATTCTTGCCAATACTTATCATCTGTACCTAAGACCTGGCATTCCCATCATCGAAAAACTGGGTGGTTTACATAAGTTTATGAACTGGGATGGAGTCATCCTGACCGATAGCGGCGGTTACCAACTTTTCAGCCTGTCGAAATTGACTCAGGTAAGTGATGAAGGTGTGATATTTCGTTCTCATATCGATGGTAGTCGGCACACTGTTACACCGGAACTGGCAGTGCAATATCAGGAATCGCTAGGATCGGATATCGCTATGGTTCTGGATGAGTGTATTGCTCATGATGAAAGCCGTGAACGTGTCTGGTCGGCGATGGTACGGACTCACCAGTGGGCGGAGAGGTGTCTGAAAGCTCATAAAAAGCGTGAGCAGTCCTTGTATGCCATTGTCCAGGGAGGCATTTTCCCTGATTTGCGGAGGCAATCGGCTGAATCTCTGACCACTCTGGGGTTCGATGGTTATGCTATCGGCGGTTTAAGTATCGGTGAACCGAAGAGCGTCACACTTGACATAACGGAACAAACAACAGTGCTATTACCATCTGATAAGCCACGCTATTTGATGGGTGTCGGTTCTCCTGAAGATGTGGTGGAAGGTGTCGCACGGGGCATCGATATTTTCGATTGCGCCTTGCCGACCCGTGTTGCCCGGAACGGCGCTCTTTATACACGGAAGGGGAGGGTGGATATCGAGAATGCTCTTTTCAGTCGACAAGAAGCTAGCATAGATACGGATTGTCATTGTTACACCTGCCGGAATTTTTCCGCAGCTTATTTACACCATCTTTTCCGATGTAAGGAACTGTTGGCTTATCGTCTGGCGACGATTCATAACCTGGCTTTTATGAGTAATCTGGTGCAGTCAATCAAGAATGCTATTCTGAACGGTACTTTTGATGAGTTCTGCCGCGAGTTCTTATCGGTCTACAAAACGACCGATGAGCAAACACGAATCAGTCAGAAACAAAAATGGCTGGAATCCGCAAGACAGAAGGAATCGTAAGACTAATTAATCGGCGATTTGACTGTTCATTTTAGCAAGGATTTGCTTTGCTTCGGTGACAGTGCGCTCGATAACTTCAGCAACCGTTGGAATGTCGTGAATTCTTCCCACCGTTTGCCCCATTACCAGAATGCCGTTCGTCACATCGCCTTCAATAGTGGCTTTGTAAAAGAGCCGACTTCCTACTGCAAAACGCATCCCTGCGGCTAATTTTTTCTTACCCCCGCCGACACCGGATTCCCGTCCCATCATCTTAAAGGCAGTCTGTATGAATTGTTTCCAGCTCAGGTTGAGAGCCTTTTTCATCATCATACCGGCAGAAATGGCATCGAATAGAGCGAAACTCTTCTTGTTCAGAATGTCCTCAGCCGCTTTATTGCGCCATACCCGGCAATTGATGCCGTCAAAAGCGGGGTCGATAATCGTATCTTCTTCAGTGGCCTTGACCCAAATTTCTTTTATAGAATCGGGGACCTCAGCTTCTTTGGTTGCTGCCAGTCTGGTACCCATTGAAATACCATCAGCTCCGAGTGCCAGTGCGGCTGATAGCCCTTTACCATCGGCAAAACCGCCGGCGGCAATGCAGGGAATCTTCACAGCATCAATGACCTGTGGTATCAGTACGATAGCGCCGATATTGCCCGAATGAGCCGCTGCTTCATAATCGGTTATGATGAGAGCATCGGCGCCGAGCCTTTCAGAACGCTGAGCATGCTTGACCGACGCAATTGTTCCGATGATTTTACCACCGTAAGCATGCACCGCTTGAATTAACGGAGTAATTTCGGGTGGCCTCCCCAGTGAATAGTTAACAATCAACACTTTTTCATCGGTGACGACTTTTATCAGACTGGCATCTCCGATACCCAGAGTCAGATTCACCCCGAACGGCTTATCGGTCAATTTTCTTATTTCGCGGATAGCCTCTCTGAGTGTATCAGTATTATACTGTGCACTTGCTAAAACCCCGAGTGCACCTGCGTTTGAAACTGCCGCTACCAGCTTGGGTGTGGTCAGCCAGTTCATTCCTGCCAACATAATTGGATATCGGATTCCGAAGAGTTCTGTCATTCTTGTTTTCATTGGTTCTCCCATGTTGGCAAAGATGCCCAACTATGTATTTTTAGGCAAAGAATCTCTTGGCGACACCATAGGCATTGAGATTAACTGTTTTGACACCGTTAGCCACTTTTCCCAGAGGTACTCCTACGATTCGCGTTCCATGTAGAGCAGTCATTTCGCCATACTTTTTCTCTTTGACCAGGTCGATAGCTTTGACTCCGAATGCCGTTGCCAGTACTCTGTCATATGCTACCGGTGTACCGCCTCTCTGGATATATCCCAGTGTTGAAACACGTGTTTCCAATCCGGTTCTTTCCTGGATGATATTTCCCAGAATTTGAGCGACACCCGGTTTCGGGGCGATTGTTTCCTTTATCTCAGGATTGTTTTCCGGTATAGGGGCAATTACGCCAGGCAATTGTGTGCCTTCTGCTACGACCACAATGCTGAATTTAATTCCTTTAGCTCTTCGTTTTCTCAATCTTTCGCAGAGAACTTCTAATCGTTCTTCGGTCAAAGGGATTTCTGGGATAGTGATTTCATCCGCCCCGTTGGACATTCCTGCATATGTAGCAATCCAACCCGTGTTGCGTCCCATTACCTCCAGTAACATCACACGGTGATGACTTTCAGCTGTGGAACGGAGTCTATCTAAAGCGTCGGTAGCAATTTGTACCGCCGTCTGAAATCCGATGGAAAAATCGGTTTCTCTCACGTCGTTATCGATTGTTTTGGGAATGCCGACGATGGGGATACCTTGTTGGTACATCTTATAGCATAGACTGAGACTGCCTTCGCCTCCCATCGCAACTATACTATCCAATCCTAAAACATTGATGCGGTCGTGCACTCTTTGCACGCCGTTTTCCACACGCAGAGGGCTGACTCGCGAAGTTCCGAGGATGGTACCCCCTCTGTCGATAATGCCAGAGGTATGTACCCATGTCAGTATTTCATCGTCGTGTTCCAGCAGTCCTTGCCAGCCATTGTGGATGCCAATGACTTCGTAGCCTTCTTTAATAGCGGTTTTAGCACTGGCTCTAATGGCGGCATTCAAGCCCGGACAATCGCCGCCTCCGGTCATAATACCGATTCTTGGTTTTCTATCCAATCTTTGCCTCCGTGATAATGCTCTTAATACAATTTAGAGTAGGGTGGCTTATATGTCAAGGATAAATATGGCTGTGAATACTTAAACGTGTTCACAGCCATATTTGTTATATCCCATTGCAGATTAAAAATGCAATTCCATCGCTCTGGGTGGGCATGCCTTAATGCATAAACCGCAGGCAATACATTTTGAATTGTGGAATTTTGTCTGACGGCTTACCGTATCCAGTTCGAATGCCCCCACAGGGCAAACGGTGACACATGCGCCACAGTGGGTGCATCTCCCTTCGTTGCGGATAACATTTTGACTTAGCGATTCGATAATCACCCCGTTTCCGGTGAGATAGTGTATTCCTTTGTCATAGTCTTCCTGTTTACCTTTTAGTTCCAGCACCATCAAGCCTTCTTGCTCGGGTGTTACCGAAGCCTTAAGAATATTGAACTCAAGGCTAAAATCTTTGATAAGGTGATAGACGATAGGTCTATCTACCAATCGCTTCGGAAAGTGTAAAACAATTTTTTTTGAAACCATTTCTCATTTACCTCTATATTCTTCTCGCTTTTTTAATGTTCGATGGGACGTTCTTTCAACGGTTTGAAAGTAAGACCGGATTCCACACTGGGTAGGGGTGCCACGGGTTCGGTCAGCTCGAATTTACCAGTCTTAAGCCATTCCTTCAGGGTATTAGCAATCTCCAATGCACGCGGATAACTAGAAAGCGAGGCGGTAGGGACCTTTTTCCCTTGTAAGGTTATCTTACCGCTCCTGAGTTGTGCATAAGTGACCTCGCCGATTGGTTCTGCTCTCCTGTTGGGATAAGCATCCGAATAATCGTAAATAGTGCCGATTATCTCCTCGTCGGTGACCGTTGTGTATTTCAAGACTTCCTCGGATAGGATTGGGATGGGAACGCCAACCCCGACTGTCAGAGTAGGTCCATAGCCCAGCATGCTGGTACCCACTAACCATCTGGAACTCATCTGTTTCAGGTCGCCGATTAGAGCCAATGTGCCGGCACCGCCTTTAGGTACGCCGTTCTCAGTTCTGGGTACAGTTGGATTGAATTGTGTGCCTTGCCAGGCAACATAGCCAACCCCGCCTCCAAAAAAGACTTTAGTGCCGATACCGATGGTCTTATAGTACGGGTCGTTAAGCAGCGGTGATAACTGTCCGGCACTACAATAAGTGACATTACCCAGATTGTGTTTAAGTATGCCCATATAGGTATAGATGGTCTTATTTGAGAGATTGGTGGCGACATTGTAGTTCTGATAGGCATTTCTCATATTGAACAATACCGCTTCGTTCAGATCTTTTAGGTTTATCCATGTTTCCAGTTTCTTTCGGGGGTAGCAATCTGTGCCGTAAGCAGTGGCTTCCAACCGGATATCTTTACCGGCTACTAATTCTTCGATAACATGCCCGCCACCGTAATTGAATTCACCTGGATACACTTTATTTCTGGGGTCGTCGTCGGGGGTGGCGGTAGCGCCGATGAAAATATCTACTGCGGCAAGTCCTGTATAAGCTGGTACATCGTTAAGATAGACTCTACCTCCACCCAACTTGATTCTCGGTTGAGAATGCCCGATGTTCAGATAAGCACCGGAAGAACACATCGGCCCGAAAGTGCCGGTAGTGACCACATCCACTTCCTCCGTCGCTTTTTTAAGGCCCTTTTCTTTAACTACACCGATAATCTCTTCAGCGGTAAAGACAACTGCTTCACCGTTTTTAATTTTTAGGTTGATTTCCTCGATTGTCTTCGGCATTCTGTTTTCTCCTTCAATGTATGATAGTTTGTGGCTAAGCTACTGTCAATAAAAAAGCTCAGGAATTGTTGTTTCCTGAGCTTGGCTGAGCTTTGCTGGTAGAGGGACTAAAATGCCATTGTCCCCGAACTGCCCACACGCCAAGCCCGAGGCATCATCATGAGAGATGTCCCTCTACGAGTTTTGTGTTTCGTACAGTTCGGCAAACTCGACCTCCGATAGCGAAATAAATTATTACCGATCAGGTTCATTATAAGGGTATTTATCTGATGTTGTCAAAAATCTCTGGATTTTCGTTTTGGTCGTTTAATCATTTCGGTTATATTTTGATCAGGATGTGACAGGTTAGAAGTTACAGAAGATAGAGGGCCCTGGCCCTCTATCTAGTAATTATTTCTCGCTCCAAAGGACGGGGAATAAAGTCGTGGATCGTTGCAGAAATGAATGTTGGAAGTATAATAAATATACTTCCAACCAATTGTAAGTAGTAGTAACTGAGGTTTATCTTGACTGAAATAGAGTCGTCTGGTAGCATTGATAATGCATTACTTAAGGGCGGTTGGCTCAGTTGGTTAGAGCACACGGTTCACATCCGTGAGGTCATTGGTTCGAATCCAATACCGCCCACCAAAAGTCACTTTTATTAAACGAGTCTCCCCCTTTTAAGCTACTTTACTTAAAACCCCGACCGTAAGATCGTGGGAAGTTTATCATTAAGATGAAGAGGGAAGACTGAATACCAATTGAGTGCTGGCAAAAAGAACAAAATCAGATACAGACTCACAAATGCATAACCAAACCTGATGCAATCACACAGGTGATTACAACTTCTTAAGGATTAGTAAAAATACCGAGGGAGGGGTGGCCCCCCGAATGCTAGTGCTTTCTTCTCACAACGAAGAACAATACAATCAGAATGACGATGGCGGCGATGCCGATCCAACCCCAGACATTCATAGCAACCTCCTGTCTATTTACCGTAAAGAATCACCCGATGTGTGTATTCTAGCATATAAATTGGCAAAATGTTAGACTGCTCAGGGCTCCATAGAAATCCGATACTCATCCTCTTTCTGAGTGGTGTCTTCATTATTGGCCTCATATGAGGTCGGTGGTAAGGAGCGATAGCGCTCAAGGAATAATTCTACCATTTTCCGGCATCCTGGTAGGTCTTGAATATGGTAATTCTGCCACCCCAGACATTCCTTCCTCACCGTCGGTTAAAGCTCTCTATGTAAGACTGTTCGTTCTTACGATAAGGGCGAGGAATACGGTGACGAATGCAAAAGAGGGGGGGG
>CAIWXV010000029.1 GCA_903916765.1 uncultured Dehalococcoidia bacterium
AATGGCAACACCGACGGATATCGAGGCATCAGCTATATTCCACGTCGGCCAGATTTTAAAATCGAGAAAATCGGTAACGTGACCCAGATGAATGCGGTCGATCAGGTTATTCCCGATGGTGCCACCCATTACCAGACCAAGACCCACCCTGACCCACATGCTATCAAGGAATGACCAGCGGTTGCGCACGAAAAAAACCAGGAGCAGAATGATGATGACACCGATACTACCGGTAATAATGAAGGTCAGAGAATTGTCTTTAAAGATACCGAAAGCGGCCCCGGTATTCCCCACACGTAAAATACGGAAAAAACCGATATCAAAAAGCACTTCCCCGGGGTCGAGGTGAGCGGTTATCCACCACTTGGTGAGCTGGTCGGCAATAACGACGAAAAGGGCGACACTGCCGAAGACCACATCCCGCCATTTATCTAGGGGACGGCGCAACTTTTCCATTCTTCGCTAACAGCGCTTTGCAGTTCACACACACACTTGCCTGCGGCAGCGCCTCCAAACGTTGCGGGTCAATAGGCTTACCACATTTATCACACAATCCGTAGGTGCCCTTCTCAATTTTCTCCAGAGCATGTTCAACTTTAGCCATTTCCTGGCGGATACGGTTCTCCAAAGCTAAACGTTTTTCCAGCTCCAGGGTTTCCGTGGCTTCCTCCTCACGCTTACCGAAGGGACTGCCCTCCCGCCGCTCGTCGGTGCTGGAAGCATTTGTCGATAATTGCGACAATTCCTCAACAAGGCGTTTGTGTTCGGTCGCCAATTGCTCACGCTGTTTCTTAAACTTATCCGTCATGTGTGCCTCCATCCGCTCCCTCACCATATTTGAGAAAGGCTTATCGGAATGCCACCCAACCTCATCCAGCATGTATGCTATTATATACAAAAAAACAAAAAAGAGAAAAGAGAAAGAAAATTGATTAGTCCCGGAACATCCCCGAATAGCTAAAGATGCCGGGCAGATGCCGGCACCGACAGGTAACGGCCAAGTTGAGATTCATTTCTGTTTTTACCATCGAGGGATGAAACATACCAACAGTGTAAACCATTTATCTCATTTGGTCAATGGCTTTATACCAGATTTTTAAGAAATTATTATTTTTGCTACACAAATACAAGAATCAAACGGAAAAACAAGCCCACTAGACCTTAGTTTTTTCCCTGCCGAACCTTATCTTGGCAAAGAGAAACCAGCCGTTTAAGACGATGCCGATAGAATTCCAGATTATCAGGGAAAAGAGGCCAAGCACAATGCCATACGCCAGCCAGACAATAGCTCCCAGCAGCATGGCCGAATTATAGATGAAACTTATTTCACGGGCGCTTTTTAGTTTATAGACACGGAAAATTTGCGGCACGATGGCGAAAGTAGTGATGAGTCCGGCAACAATACCCAGATATTCAGAAGAGGACAAAATATTACCTCCTTTTCAAGCAAATGACAATTCAATTCTAACATAGTCCGTTTACCCTCTGCGGTTTTGCCGAAGGAGAGCCGCTAAAGTTCGGGGGTTACACCCAACCATAATAGGTGATACCTATCTCCGCATTAATAACACCTGGATGTAGTATCTACTTGGAGACGAATTGCCGGAAAAAGGTGTAAAAATGAAAATATCTCAAAGCCAAGTCCGCGTAGAACCGATTAAAGGAATGCCGACGATGAATAATGATGTGAAAAAAGCGGCCATGCCGCCACCCAACATTC
>CAIWXV010000030.1 GCA_903916765.1 uncultured Dehalococcoidia bacterium
GATTAAAGAGTGTTTCTTCTCCCAGAGAGTTAGCAAAAATTTATGGTTTTGGGATTAAGACTACGGACGCGCCCTTTGCTTCAGCAAGTCCTTTCCCGTCTAGTGTAAATGAGGCAGAAGAAAAACTACGCGAGTTCCATCTTCCGGCGCGAATAATACAGCCTTATAACCCAGAGTTAGCCCAGAAGCTATCTCAGCGCCCAAGGGAGACCTTTATCAAGACAGTACAGACCTTATCTGTGGAAGATCGTCAGCAGTTAGAGAGAGCATTAGGAGCAAAAATTGAGGATGTTGCCAATGGCTTTGGCAGCCAAGATACTGATCAGACATGGGTAAGCCAAGTCAATGGCAGAAGTGTGGCCATAAAACACATTGATAATAAAGATCCGGCAATAAGAACAAGTACCGTAGCCAGCTATGAAAAACTATATCATGCATTATCCGACAGGGGATTGACGCCTCAGATATTCCCCGCGCCTCAGGCAGCAGAAACTCCGCTAGCCAGCGCCGCGCCTAGCGTTGTAATAAATACTAAGAAAGGTTATTTCATAGTTCAGGAAGGTGTAGAAAGATTAAGCGATACTTTACAGAGGCATTTACGCCTTGGCCAGACTGAGCAGGCAAATGCACTGCTTAAGAAAACCGTAGAATTAAACTGGCGCCTCAATCAGCTGGGCGTTTATTTCGTAAACGGTAAGCGCAGCGACGACCATAGCAATCTGATTGACAATTTAGGAATAAGCAATGGCAGGGTAGTGGTTCTGGATTTAGCTAATTTAGCTACGCAAGATAGCGATGGCAGCCACCTTATGACTAGCCACCAGGAATTTATCAATAATTTGAGCCAAGATTTTGAAGATTTTGCGAAGCAGAGGGCTTTACCCGCCAAATATGAAGCGGCCACCTTAAGCGCTGTCAGGCAACTCAAGGAGCCCAAGGCAGTTGTTTTAAAGAAAGCGCAAACCGCGAATTACTATACTGCCATTGAAGAAGAAAATAAAGAAGGGGTGAATAAGCGCTATCTTGTCTTAACCAATGAAGAGGGCAGGATAGTCAGTTCAAAAGTGGATTTGGATCAGCGTTCTATTGAGAGCCTCGGCGGGGCAAAAATAAAAATTTTCGGAACACCGTCGACTATTTCTCATTGGATTAAACGTGGTAAGGAGGCCTGGATATTTAGTCAACGATTACAAGATGGCTCAGAAAATATTCTTGCCAGCATACCCTACTCCGCCGATTTAAAGCAGTTACAGCGGGGAAGCGGTGAAAACCAGATTAGAAACGTAGTCTTGAATGAATCTGCATCTCAGCCAAAGAGAGCAGCTGTCTCAACAGCTACGCCGCCACATCAATGGGTAAATTTTGTGATCAAAGCCATGCCTAAAGTTACCTTGGGTGGGAATCAATTACGTGGCAAACGCATTGGCGTGTTATGGATGAGTTCTTTAGCCAAAGGCCAGGAAGGCCACGCAGGAATAACTAGAGGTAACACTTATGAAAGCATTGGCTTGAAGACTTATTTTGAGAATACACCTCTCTTAAAGTGGTTAGCGCCTTTAGCAGGATTAGTTTCTAATGACGCAGCTACATATAGGAGACAAGTGAAGAGTCATGAGTTAGATGAATTAAAAGATGTTAGAGCATTTGGCGAAAAACTCTTTGGCAAAAATTTCAAGGAAGAAGATGTACGCA
>CAIWXV010000031.1 GCA_903916765.1 uncultured Dehalococcoidia bacterium
ACCCAGCTAATGGTGCAAGCAACCAACCGACCAATCTCAGCTTGAGCTGGACAGCCAGTAGCAACGCCACCTCGTACAAGTACTGCATAAAAAAAACCGATAATTGCATAGCTTCCTCTAACTGGATAACCAACGGGACGAGCACCAGTGTCGTTCTTCATGGTCTGACCCCGGGAGTAAAATACTACTGGCAGGTTCGCGCAGTAAATAATACCGGTACCACCTCTGCTGACCAGGTCAACACAACATTGCCGTCCTTCATAATTGCCCTTCCTTCTACAGCCATAACTCCTACCCCCACATCCATAGGGATATTCCTTACTGCTAGTCCTACACCCACTGAGACACTCGTGGCTTCTAGCCCCACATCCACAGCCTCAATCGTGGCTCCGACCCCTACTCCTATAGCGACGGTCGTGGTTTCTAGCCCTTCTCCCACTGTGTCAGTCGTGGCTGCTAGTCCTACACCCACTGCGACACTCGTGGTTTCTAGCCCCACATCCACAGCCTCAATCGTGGCTCCGACCCCTACACCTACAGCAACAGTCGTGGTTTTTAGCCCTACTCCTACTGTGTCAGTCGTGGCTGCTAGCCCCACATCCACAACCACAATCATGGCACAGACCCCCGCGCCTACAGCGACGGTCGTGGCTTCTAGCCCGACACCCACAGCGGCTATCGGACCTTCTAGCCCCACACCCACAGCGACGATTGCGACTCCAACATCAACACCAATCCTTAAAGCATATTATGTATCACTTACAGGTAATGATAACAATCCCGGAACGTTTAGCTTACCCTGGAAAACTATCCAGAAAGCGGCTGATACTTTAGTGGCAGGGGATACAGCCTATATTCGAGGCGGGGTTTATCAGGATAGGACATATTTTGGGAGATCGGGGACGGCCAGTTCACCAATTACCATTAAAGCATATCCTGGTGAAACCCCCATCGTGGACGGGAACAATTACACCATCGCTTCAAATTGGGGCGTACTCATCAACCTTGCTGGAGATTACATTGACATTTCTGGGCTGGAAGTCCGGTATTCAGGCGGGATAGGGGTAATACTGACCGGAAAATATGATATAGCCGACAGTATCAATTCCCATCACAATCAACAGAATGGCATCCTGATTTCGGGGAATTATGGGTTAGTTCAGAATTGTATCGTCTGGTCGAACTCAATGGTAAATGTCAACGGGGCATCCACTACTGGATGGTCCGGTGGCTTAAACGCAGCCCGTGGTTCTATCTCTGGAATAGTTATCAGGAACAATACTGTATACGGTAATTGGGGGGAAGGATTATCCACTTACGAAACCACAGGTACTACCATCGAAGATAATATCGTCTATGATAACTGGGCAACCAATACATATATATCCGACGCCACCAATGTTCTTTTCCAGAGGAACTTCATCTATGCTACTGGGGCTATGGTTGGCGGAGATCAAATTGGCATTGAGATAGGTGACGAGAAATCCAATCCCATTTCCAATAACGTTACAATTATTAACAATATCGTCTACCATACCCACAGAAATCTCCACTGGTGGAAAGGCCTGAACACGGTAGAGATGGATAATATACTGATTGCCAACAACACCTTTGTAGATAGTAGGGGTTCATTCAATGTTCAAATTTCCTCGGGTACACACCAGAATGTTCGTTTCCTGAACAACATCGTTTCGCAGAGTGATAGCCTTCCGATTGTCGGTGCTATGGATTCCACGGTACAACTTGGGAGTAACTTATGGAGTAAAACACCTGTACGTATGGGGACGGGGGACATTATCGGGAACCCATTATTACAAAAATTAGGTTCACCTTATTCTCCCGGATGGTTTCACCTGATCGTTGGATCACCAGCAATCGATATGGGTGTATTAGATTCTGTAACTAACGATTTCACTGGAAATCCTCGTCCTCAACGTGGTGGATATGATATTGGAGCCTATGAGTATTAATGTGAAAGTACAAATTCCCGCTAATAGTGGAAGTCGACAGTCAACATCCCAAATTTAGTACCATTTGAAAGTGGAAAGCTCAGGTAAGTTCTGCTGCGTACTGCTAGGGCGACAAGCCCTGTAACGCTTCGTGCGGTCTGATCGCATTGTATTCTTCGAGCCACTGCTCTGTGATTTCGCGAGCCTCGTTGATTGAACTGAAGAGATAAGCATCCAGGACAGCTTCGCGGAAAGTAAGATCGAACCTTTCGATGTAAGCATTCTGGGCTGGTTTTTCAGGTTGGATGTGGGCAAGGGCGATCTTGCGTTCCTTTGCCCATTGTTCCAGGCGGTGTGAGATCAACTCGGGTCCATAGTCCATGCGGATCTGGCAAGGGCAGCCTCTCCAGGTGATCAACATCTCCAACACCCGGATGACGCGTTCTGCAGGCAAAGAAGTATCCACTTCTATCCACAAGGCTTCCCGATTGAAATCATCCAGGATGTTCAAAGTACGATAAGCTCGGCCATTTGCTAAACTATCACTCATAAAGTCCAACGACCAACTATGGTTATCTTTCACGGGTTGGACCAATGGCTGCGGTATACGCTTGGGTAACCTTTTCCTGGGTTCCATCTCCAGGTTCAGGTGCAATTTACAATATACCCGGCGGATCCGTTTGTGGTTCCAGATATGACCGTCCCTTTTCAGGTAGGCCAGCATCTTGCCATAGCCCCAGCGCGGCTTCCTGGCTGCCAATGCCAGCAATTCTTTCTCGATCTCGCTGTCATCTGGTTTCTTGCCCTGGTAACGAAATACGGAACGGCTTAGGTTCAACACTTTGCAAGCCTGACGTTCGCTCAAATCATGTTCTTGCATGACATATACAGCTAGTTCGCGGCGTTCGGCAGGCTTTACAGCTTTTTTTGAACAATATCCTTGAGCGCCTGATATTCCAGGCTCAAGTTAGCATACATCTGTTTCAGCCGCCGGTTCTCTCCTTCCAGCTCTTTCAACCGCTTCAGAGCGCTGGTATCCATACCACTGTATTTCGCTTTCCACTTGTAGAAGGCACTTTAGCTGAAACCATGTTTCCGGCTCAGTTCTCCAACCGGAATACCTGTTTCTACTTCTTTCAAAATATTGATGATCTGTGTTTCACTGAACTTCGACTGCTTCATGTGGTTGCTCCTGGGTCTAATTTTGCCAGAAGTACCCACTTTCTGCTGGTTCTATTTCACGGGAGGGTTACCTACCCAACTGAAGATGAGAATCGCGTCCGCCTGTCCGCCATACCTCGGCAACAGCAATCAGCCCTCGATGACCAGCTCCCCGATGGTCTCCTTCGGTATTCAGGTTGGTTTGTTTCAGGTAGTGTAGTCTTAATCTTTTTCGGGTTGGTTGGTGATGAGATTGCTTAACCTTCAAGTCCCCAACTGCCCGTTAAGTAACTTTTCTTCCCCCGTACGAAACCCAAGGAGTATTCCACAATCTGGTCCGCGATGTCAAAGGGGGTAACCTCCTGCAAGCCCTGCCAAGCCGGCATACTGTTAACTTCCAGCACGAATATCTCGCCGCTCTCGCTGCGAAGCAGGTCCACGCCACAGTAGTCCGCTCCCAGGGTCCG
>CAIWXV010000032.1 GCA_903916765.1 uncultured Dehalococcoidia bacterium
AATGGTCAACAGGATAAAACCATCATTATCGCTAAAAATGCAAAAACTGCCGGAAACAAGACTTTACAACTAGTAAAAGGAAGGTAACATGTCAACAGTCAAAAACGTCAAGGCAAGTGAAATTCTAGACTCCAGAGGTAACCCGACCGTAGCCGTTGAAGTGACTTTATCCGATGGAACAATCGGAACAGCGGCAGTGCCATCGGGCGCCAGCACCGGCAAATATGAAGCCGTGGAGCTCCGCGATGGTGACAAAGCACGGTTCAATGGGCTAGGTGTACTGAAGGCAGTCAATAATGTGAATACCGAAATTGCCAACGCTATCAACGGCATGTCCGTCACCGAACAAACAGCCATCGATCAGAAAATGATTAAACTCGACGGTACAGCGAGTAAGTCGCGGCTTGGCGCAAATGCTATTCTGGGAACGTCGCTCGCAGTAGCTCATGCTGCCACCAATCAAGCTCACAAACCCCTTTACCGGTATCTGAACGATACTAAAACTTACACTTTGCCGGTGCCGATGTTAAACATTCTCAACGGCGGTAAACATGCCACCAATTCCACCGACCTACAGGAATTTATGGTTGTGCCCGCCGGCGCTAGATCGTTTCGTGAATCTTTGAGAATGGGTACCGAAGTTTATCACGCCCTCAAGAAAGTCTTAAAGGACAAAGGTTTGAATACCAATGTCGGTGACGAGGGCGGATTCGCCCCTTCCCTATCCTCCAACAAAGCCGCTGTAGAAGCCATCCTGCTGGCAATTGAAAAGGCAGGGTATAAACCCGGGAAAGATTGTTTCATCGCTCTTGACCCGGCATCCAGCGAGCTTTATGAAAACGGAAAATACGTTCTTGCCAGAGAAGGTGTATCGCTAACCAGTCAGGAGATGGTCGATTATTATGTCAAATGGGTCACTGATTACCCTATCGTCAGTATCGAAGATGGTATGGCAGAAGATGACTGGACAGGCTGGCAATTATTGACCGAGAAAGTCGGCAAAAAAATCCTGCTTGTCGGCGACGACCTGTATGTCACCAATGTCAATCGGTTAAAACAAGGCATTGAAAAGAAAGCCTCCAATGCCATCCTCATCAAGCTCAATCAAATCGGCACTCTCACCGAAACTATCGCCGCTGTCAGAATGGCTCACGAAGTTGGCTGGAAAGCCATTATCAGCCACCGCAGTGGTGAGACGGAAGACACTACCATTGCCGACCTATCGACATCACTGGGTACAGGACTTATCAAAACCGGTGCACCATGCCGTTCCGAGCGCATCGCAAAATACAATCGGCTCCTCAAAATCGAAGATGAGTTAGGCAAAAATGCCCTTTTTGCAGGGATGCAAACACTCCTTAAGCCATAAAACATTAGGTATTAATAATTATTGTTTATTGCCAGCACATTTGATAGAATTTTACTGGATAGAAAATAATTAAATCGACAATAAACTAGGAGAGGCGAATGACAACCAAAATCGGTATCAATGGTTTCGGACGGATCGGCAGACTCACTCTGCGCACAATCAACAAATATCACAAGGACAATCTAGAGGTAGTAGCTGTCAACGACCTTACTGACAACAAAACCAACGCCCACCTCTTAAAATGGGATAGCACCTTCGGACAATATCCGGGTACAGTAACCGATGAAAGTGACGCTATCGTCGTCGACGGCAAGAAAATCAAAGTGCTGGCAGAGAAAGAGCCGGCGAACATCGCCTGGAAGGACTACGGCGTCGACATCGTTATCGAATCGACAGGCCGTTTCACGGATGCCACCAAAGCCATCGCCCACATGCAGGGTGGAGCGAAAAAAGTAATCATCTCTGCACCCGCCAAGAATGAAGATATCACCATCGTATTGGGTGTGAACGAAGATAAATATATCCCCGAGCAACATAAAATCATCTCCAATGCCTCCTGCACTACCAACTGCGTTGCGCCGGTAGCCAAGGTTCTGAATGATGCTTTTGGTATCAATAAAGGTTTTATGACCACCATTCACTCCTATACCAATGACCAGAAAATACTGGATGTTTTCCATACCGACCTTCGACGTGCAAGAGCCGCCGCTCTCAATATCATTCCCACTACCACCGGCGTTACCAAAGCCATTGCACAGGTTATTCCGGAATTGAAAGGTAAACTGAACGGGATGTCCATCAGAGTCCCGACTCCTACCGTCTCGGTCTGCGATTTTTCCCTTGAATTTGCCAAGGATGTTACCCCCGAGCAGATTAATCGAGCACTCAAAGCTGCTGCTGAGGGACCAATGTCCAAATATCTGCAATACACCGAGGAACCGCTGGTGAGCACCGACTTCAAGGGCAATTCACACAGTGCTATCGTCGATGCCCTGAGTACCATCGGCATTGGTGGCAACATGATAAAAGTGATTGCCTGGTACGACAATGAGTGGGGTTACAGCTGCCGTCTCGCCGACCTCGTTGATTTCATTGCCAAAAAAGGACTATAAAAACAGCGCTTGACTCATGATAGTTTTGAAGAGGGGGTTTTAAAACCCCCTCTTTCTTTTTTGCCATACTCAAGTTGCCGTCGATTCACGCCTCTGCTATAATTTCAGTGTCACTGGGGATTAGTCTAGTGGTAGGACAGCAGACTCTGGATCTGTGAGGAGAGGTTCGAATCCTCTATCCCCAGCCAATATCCATAACGTGGTTCTTCAATCTTTCAAAATATTACGGAGGTACTAAATCGTGTCCACACCAAAAGAAATGAAACTGGTCATTACATTCGATGACGGGAGCAAAAAAGAAGTCAAATATGCCCTCAGTCCCCTGAGAAGCGGCGATAATCCGCATCAGGCTGGCTATGTCGGAGAGTCTGGAAGTTCCTACAAGGAACTCATCGAAGGTCGCGGGATGGGATTCACCAACCACATCGACTTGAGCGGTTACTCCGTCGCTGTCGAAATCAGCAAAACGATGGCATTTCTTAAAGACAAGCGTACTGAAGTAGTCGTTATCAATAAGCATACCAATCCTGCCATTTTTGCTGCTCGCACCAATCAACTCGACGCCCTTTTAGCCTCTCTGACAACTGATAAAAAGTCGCCCTTCGGCGGCGTGATGTGCACCTCATCCAAACTCACCCGCGAGACTGCCAATCATCTGGTAGAAAAGAATAAAGCGGAAAGATTCGTTCTGGATGTGCTTGCCGCACCCGGTTTCGAAGACGGCTGCGTTGAAATGCTCTCCCCAGTAATGAAAAACCTGCGCATCGTCGATGTTTCACCACTCGATACCTGGGAGAAAATCAACTCCGGCGCTTTCGGTCTTAATATGAAATGGACCATCGGTAACAAGCCGGTCATCACTGAGGTCGATAGCACCTCATTCTTCAATACAAAATACGGAATGGAAGTGCTCTCCCAGCGCAAGCCTACCGATATCGAAATGAAAGATGCTCACATTGCATGGATTGGTGCCAAAGCGATACAATCGAACTCTTTCGCCTTCTGTAAAGATGCAGTATTACTTGCTCAGTGTGGTGGACAGACCAATCGTGAAGATTCGGCGAAATTTGCCAACGAACGTGCCGTTGAATTCAATGTTTCCCTCAAAGGCTCGGCAGCGGCAACCGATTCCTTCATCTTCGACCGCTCTGCCATCGACCTGTTGAACGGGATGGGTGTAGGCATTGTCATCCATCCGACACGTAAGTTGCTGACTACCGGTAGCCTCAAGCCGGACGAGGAAATCCTGAGAGTCGTCAATGAATACAATATGGTGATGGTTAGACCTTATCTGATTGGAGAGGACGGGCAACAGAAAGCCTGGAGAGTATTCAGACACTTATAAGGCGGTATGTCATACTGAGTCCCGATGTAATTGGGGCGAATGTATCTCGGGGTGGTAGTGAGAATCCAATCGTTTTTTCCGAATACCCAAATTTTGTCAGGACAAAGTAAGGCAATATCTAGTGTTGTTCACTTAAACTATCACCTGCTATAATAATGTCGTTCTGAGTACTTCGTTCCTCAGTATAAATTCCGCGAAGAATCTCGGGGAAGTGTGGGGATATTAACACGGACAAGGCGCATTCGTCTAGCGGCCTAGGACGCGTCCCTCTCAAGGACGAGACCATGGGTTCGAATCCCATATGCGCTGCCAGTTCGGAAGCATTCCGGAACTTCTGTTTGAAAAGAAGCAACTCATCCCAACATTAAAAGAACTTCTTTCTATCACAATCAAATTACACCATAA
>CAIWXV010000033.1 GCA_903916765.1 uncultured Dehalococcoidia bacterium
GATAGGTTCAATACAGTACCACCAGAAGATATCGGTGGCACCAAAAGCATGCACTACTTCCAAGAAGTGGCGGTCAACCGGGCGATGGCGGCAATCGCTGATGGAAAACAACGAATTCTGCTAACCATGGCGACCGGTACAGGGAAAACGTTTGTGGCTTTTCAGATCGCATGGAAACTATTCCAGACCCGCTGGAATCTGCAACATGATGGTAAACGCCGACCGCGTATCCTTTTCCTGGCGGATAGAAATAACCTGGCTGACCAAGCCTTTAACGAATTTTCAGCGTTCCCTGAAGATGCCCTGGTACGGATTAAGCCGGACGAGATAAGCAAGAAAGGCAAAGTACCCACCAACGGCAGCATTTTCTTCACCATCTTTCAGACCTTCATGAGTGGTCCCAATAACATGCCCTATTTTGGCGAATATCCGGCTGACTATTTCGATTTTATTATCATCGACGAATGCCACCGGGGAGGAGCCAACGACGAAGGCACCTGGCGTGGCATCCTGGAATACTTCGTTCCAGCGGTACAACTCGGTTTAACGGCTACACCCAAACGCAAAGATAATGTGGATACCTATGAATATTTCGGCGATCCGGTGTATATTTATTCCCTCAAAGAAGGCATTAATGACGGTTTTCTGACACCTTTCAAGGTAAAGCGGATAAAGACCACGCTCGACGATTATATATATACACCCGATGACCAGGTCATTGAAGGCGAAATAGAAGAAGGTAAAATTTATACCGAACCGGACTTCAACCGAATCATAGAAATCAAAGAACGGGAAGCCAAACGGGTGAAGATATTTCTGGAGGATGTCAACCAGAAAGAAAAAAGTATTGTTTTCTGCGCCACCCAGGACCATGCCGCGGCGGTGCGCGATTTAATCAACCAGAATAAAGAAAGCAAGGAACCCAATTACTGCGTAAGAGTGACCGCTAATGACGGCGCCATGGGAGACCAGTATTTACGGGAATTCAGAGACAATGAAAAGACCATCCCGACAGTCCTGACAACTTCGCAAAAGCTCTCCACCGGTGTAGACGCCCGCAACATACGAAACATAGTGCTGATGCGCCCCATCAACAGTATGATTGAATTCAAGCAGATCATCGGGCGGGGGACACGGCTTTTTGAAGGCAAAGAGTATTTCACCATCTATGATTTTGTAGATGCCTATCATCACTTTGCCGACCCCGAGTGGGATGGTGAGCCGGTTGAACCCGAACCGAAACCGGAAACTACTATCGAACGTCGACCCGAACCACCTAAATCTCCTGAGCCAACTGATCTGCCAAAGAAAAAGGTTAAAGTCAAGCTGGGGGACGGCAAAGAACGCCAAATCCAGCACATGATATCCACCTCCTTCTGGAGCGCCGAAGGAAAACCGATCTCCGCCGAAGAGTTCCTGCAAAACTTGTTCGGAACTTTACCAGAATTCTTCAAAAGCGAAGGCGAACTGCGTAAAATCTGGTCTAGTCCCATCACACGTAAGGCATTGTTAGAACAACTTGCAGAGACAGGTTTCGGCAAAGCCGAACTGGCAACAATACAGACACTGATAGACGCCGAAAAGAGCGAC
>CAIWXV010000034.1 GCA_903916765.1 uncultured Dehalococcoidia bacterium
AATGACAACGTGTCTTTTATGCTGGGTGCTTCCGAATATTATAAAGAGGATTTTTGTTTTATTGACGGGGTTGTTAATCACAGTACACCTCAGCCTGATTTTCTAGCTGCCTATGCAGTCGACTGTTTCATCGATAACGCCAAAGGTTGGAAAATCAGAGGATCGAATTAGATGGAAATACCGAAATACTTGCAGCTTACGCTCTGAAACGGATTTTCCAGACGGAATCAGGCTCAAATAGCCTTAACATTTTGTTAAAATGTAGCCACTAATATATAACAATATTGCTTGACATTGATTGTAATATGTGATAATATAGTAGTCACAATGTTTATTGATAGCGCTTCCTCAATTCGAAATGGTAAAACCTATGTCCGGCACTTGCTGCGAGATTCTTACCGGCAAAATGGCAAGGTTAAACATCGCACCCTGGCTAACCTCTCACGGTGTTCCGCGGAAGAGATTGCCGCCATTAAGCTGGCCCTAAAAAATAAGGGCAATCTAGCCGACCTGGGCAATATCCGGGAACTGAAGACCAAGTTGGGTATGCGTATCGGGGCAGTATACTGCCTGAAAACCTTAGCTGAGCGGACAGGTTTATTAAAAGCCCTGGGTAACACCCAAGAAGGGGAATTGGCCCTGTGGCAAGTTCTGGCCAGGCTGATCGGTCATGGATCCAGACTTAGGGCGGTTCGTCTAGCGGAAAGTCATGCAGCCTGTGATATTCTGGGACTGGAAGCCTTCAACGAAGACCATCTATATGCCAATCTGGGCTGGCTTTCTGAGCAGCAGGAGAGGATTGAAAAGCGCTTATTCAAACAACGTTATGGGGATGTCCAGCCCCAGCTTTTTCTCTATGATGTCACCAGTTCCTATCTTGAGGGGATGCACAATATACTGGCGGCCTTTGGCTACAATCGGGATGGCAAGAAGGGCAAGATGCAATTGGTGATCGGTTTGCTGGAAGGGCCGGATGGCGCTCCGCTGGCCGTGCGGGTTTTTGAAGGCCAAACTCCAGATACCCAAACAGTTGCAGAACAGATCAGCGTGCTGACTAAAAGCTTTGGGGTGAGCGGGGTAACGCTGGTCGGCGACCGGGGGATGATAAAGCAACCGGAGATAAAACAGATTAACGCTCAATTTTTCCACTACATCACGGCGATTACCAAACCGCAGATAAGAAAGCTACTGCGTGAAGGTGTGTTTCAGATGAGCTTGTTTGAGGATAAGCTATGTGAGATAGATAATGAGGGGATAAGGTATATTTTAAGGCGGAACCCGGAACGGGCTAAAGAGATGATTGGAAGCCGTGAAGACAAGTTAAGCGCAGTTAAAAAGCTGCTCGATCAAAGGAACCGTTATCTGCTGGAACATCCTCGTGCCAAAGTCGAAGTTGCGCTAAAGGAAGTTCAAACCAGGATTCAAAAGCTCCAGATTGTGGATTGGGTTAAAGTGGCCAGTCAGGGCTCTCAGTTAAGGTTGGAAATAAACGAAGACGCCAGAAGAAAAAGTGGGGAATTGGATGGCTGCTATGTTATCAAGACCGATCTGCCGGTAGCCGCAGCCACAGCCGAAACCATTCACGCTCGATATAAGGATTTGACCTTAGTGGAAGAAGCCTTCCGCACCTTTAAGAGAGGGCTGTTGAACATGCAACCTACATATGTGCGAACAGAAGCAAGCACCAAAGGCCATGTCTTTGTAGTAATGCTGGCCTATCTGTTGCAGCGGGAGTTGGATAAACACTGGCATGGATTAGATATTACCGTGGCAGAAGGCATTGATGAACTTGGTTCGATACGAGGAACAGAGATAGAGTTGCAGCAAGCAACCTACCAAACAGTCCCGGAGGCAACCGGTGTAAGCCGCCAATTACTGGATGCCTTAGACATCCAATTGCCTGAGGTATTACCTCTCAGAAAAGTGCATGTAGCCACCAGGAAAAGTTTGGTTAAAGAAAGAATTTAGCTTCAGTTTTAAAATACTTCGTGCCTAACATGTTTTAAAAATTTTCTGGAAGATCCGTTCAAAATGAGTTCGAAAAGAATCTAGAAAAAAGCCGGGACTCCCAGACCTGCAATAATTGTTGTGCGCCACCTTTCCCCATGCAATTTGAGATAA
>CAIWXV010000035.1 GCA_903916765.1 uncultured Dehalococcoidia bacterium
AACAAGATAATCTTCCCCATCTGTAATAGCCGTGGGCGCACCATCGGTTTCGGAGCCAGAGTGCTCGATGATTCGCTGCCCAAGTATGTCAACTCCCCTCAGACCCCGCTCTTTGATAAGAGCAGCAACCTTTACGGCATCAATCTGGCATCATCAGCCATAAGACAGCAGAATCTGGCCGTGATCGTCGAAGGGTATATGGATGTCATTACCGCTCACCAGTACGGTTTAAACAACGTGGTGGCAGCTATGGGGACCGCAATTACCGATAACCAGGTGAGTTTATTGAAGAGACTTAGCCGAAATGTATTGCTGGTTCTCGATGCCGATGCTGCCGGTGAAGAGGCGATGCTCCGCTGCATACAATATGAAGATAAATTCGATATTGAAATGAAGTTCGTTATTCTGCCGGCGGGAAAAGACCCTGACGATATTGTCAAAGAAGGTATTCCGACCTGGAATAAAGTCATCGCTAATGCCCTGCCCGTTGTTGATTACACCGCTAACATAGATAAGGAACATGCGATAGATAGGTTAATACCACTCATCGCTGGAACTCAAGACGGACTCCGCCGACACCGATATCTTATGCAACTTGAAAAGGTAACAAAGATAAGATATGCCAAACTAGAATCAACAGTGGAAGAATTCCGCAATCGTCAAACTGTTAGAAAGCCAAAAACAGAAACAGTAGCGCGAGTTGTGAAACCGCTTATTTCCAACCCTCTCGAAGAAAATTGTCTTGCTCTGCTATTGCAGCACCCCGAGCTTAAGAGCCGTGAGGCAGGTTTGTTGCCTGAGCATTTTGAGAATAGCGCTAACCGAGAAGTATTTTCCGCATGGTGCCAGGTTGACGACCCGGCGTCCATCAAGGAATACCTTGATGCGGCGCTCTGTGAATATCTCGATAGCCTGATTAACAAGCCAATACTAGCCACGCGGATAGAAGAGAGGTATAATGATTATGTACTCAGCCTGCGGAGAGAGTACCTTAGAGGTTTAGAAAGAAAAAAGGAAGCCGTATTTGCTCTTGAAGCAGAGATGAAAGGTAGCGGTGCCGACCTCAGCAAACTTAAAGAAGAGGGCATAGAAGGCAGCGCCGAGTTGGGAAAAATCTTCACCAAACAAGCCAGAAAAGAGCGGCAGGATCCCCCCAAAAATCGCTAACTGTTCAAGAATAGCTAATTGTTTCTGTACCCCCGTTATTAAGGAGATAAGAATGGATTTAGATACTTTTAATAGCGCGGAACCGTTCTTGCCTGAGCATGAGGACGACGAGGAATTGCTGCCCACCGAAGAACTGGACAGTGAGTTCAAACCCTCAAAAGACCTCGAGCTCGAGGCGTCACTGGAACCAATGGAAGAGCAGGAAGTAGCTGATGACCCCGTCCGCCTGTACCTTCATGAAATTGGCAAGGTACACCTGCTTACTGCCAAAGATGAAAGAGTCTTAGCTCAGAAAATAGAGGCAGCCAAACATATCAGAGAGATTAAGCAGGCGTATCAGGAGAAAAACGGTAAAGCCCCTACGGCAACTGAAATTATACTGGCCATGCTTCGAGAAATCGGG
>CAIWXV010000036.1 GCA_903916765.1 uncultured Dehalococcoidia bacterium
TAATTGACCATAGAGATTATACCCCCACGTATACGCCAGTCCTGTTGCACCAGCAATAGCGGCGGTATGATACTGACCACAGGCGATTTGCTTCCAGCTTGTACCCGAAGATACTGAAGTGGGAAAAGACCTGTCTGTTTTTGTATTATCACCGATTTGGCCACAGGCATTGCTTCCCCAAGCATAAGCAAGACCATTAGTTCCATTGATGGCGGCAACATTAATATTTCCACAAGCAATTGCTACCCAGCTAATCGCTGATGAAACAGAAGTCGGCACAGACCTATCCGTTGTGGAATTATCACCGATTTGGCCCTGTGAATTATTTCCCCAAGCGTATGCAAGACCATTAGCGCCGTTAAGTGCAACCGTGGTATTCTGAAAAGCCACTAGTTGAACCCATAAATTAGCCGTATACGCTGATACCGGCACAGACCTATCCACTAAATTGGAATCCCCCAGCTGGCCGGAAGCGTCAGACCCCCATCCATAAATACGAAGCGACATAATTACTCCATAAATACTATGTTAGTATTCGCATACTGCGGAACATAAGTTTCAAGATCAACCTCCACTCCATCCGGCAATGTCCGCG
The DNA here is from genome assembly GCA_903916765.1 of uncultured Dehalococcoidia bacterium. Classification (GTDB taxonomy): domain Bacteria; phylum Chloroflexota; class Dehalococcoidia; order Dehalococcoidales; family Fen-1064; genus Fen-1064. The sequence continues at coordinate 596 of CAIWXV010000036.1, forward strand.
CTTTATACCCCAACGAGCGCATATACGTACCAAGCTCTTTCTGATTTGTTCCCATCTTTTCCATCGCAAAGGTATTCAGTTCACAAACCACATAGGGCTTATGCTCCCGCAGCAATCTTTCCGCACCCCTTAATACCATTAATTCACAACCTTCTGTATCTGTTTTTATCAGTTTGGGCGCAAAGTCTATTACATCGTCCAGCCGAACCATCTGAACTTTTTGCTTCGATGGTTCGCGAGACTTGGTCATCTTATTATAGACGTGCTCCGCAGGGTCCCAAAGGCTATTTCCATCGCCATCAAAATTGAAATATATTTCAACTTCCTTCTCATTGTCACCAACAGCATTATTATACAACCGCACATTCTTGTTGCCGTTAATGTTCTGTTTCAGTGAGGCAAAACTGTTCTGCTCTGGTTCAAACGCCGCCACAATGCCACCTGTCAATCGGGAAGCGAACTCCGTAAAAATGCCTGCGGCAGCACCAACATCTACCACATTATCGCCTGGGGAAAGGACGTCACGAAAGAACTGATGCACTTCCGGCTCATATCCCTCATTCCAGCTAAATGTCTCATTCGCCTTACTCAAGGTCGTGCTGGCGGCCATGAATTCCATGACCATTTCTTGCTCAGTTTTCTCCGGAAAGATTTGCTGGCCTATCATTTCAAGAGCTTTGTCAACAACCTCTTGCGGTTCCGGGATATAGTCGAGGATGTTCCCCTTGACCACATCGGCTGATTCCTTGAAGATCAGCGTGGGCGACAGATCCCAATCGTCTATCGTCAGTTTCTTCTTGAAGGCAAATGCCTTGTGATACTTGTTCCCCTCCCTGTAGGGCAGAATGTAATCAGGATGCCGACAGGTTGCGATGAGAAGAATATTGTTATCGAAAGCCCCGGCGATATGTATCGGCGCTGAATCATTCGATATTACTAAGCAGGAGGTGGCAATTAGAGCGATTAACCCATCAAGGGATAACAAGTCACGGAAGTCTATTGCACCATCAGGGATGGCTATGTTAACATAACCCTGCTTTTTGGATATTTGTGTCCCTATTACGCCAACCCTTTTCCCCTTGTCCAACAAGCCCTGTATCACGCTCTCCCACCAAACTGCCGGGAAAGTCTTGGAATCCCATCCTTTGCCTGGATGCACAAGAATCATATCTCCATTCGCGTTGCCGGCTATATCCATTACCTCTACCAGCCCCTCAAGGGATGCCTGCAAATGGATGCCGCGGTTCTCGTCGGGGAGTATCCGGTGCAGCGTGTTTATGGCTGCGTAGTCGCTGGTATGTCCGGAAATGTGCGACCAATGTTGCCAGAGCGAACTTTCGGTCGGCGCAGGGATGGTCTTCAACACCTTAACCGGGGTGTCGTAACGGGGCATTGCTTCATACTTCTCCCTGATGATGCAGGGAACACTCAAATGGGTAAAAAACCGCGGCCAGTTGGTAACGATAGTGTAATTGGTCTTGACGTCCTTAAACATATGTTCCATAGCAAACCTAATAACAGGCTCGGCGCTTAGCTGGTCGCCCATGCCGCCGCCCATGTAAAAAACGATCTCGCGCTCGTAGGCATAGTCCGGTTTATGCCGTTCCCAGTTAGCCAGGTCTTCCCTCATCAGCTTGAGAACATCCACTTGCGGAGGAGCCCCAGCGTAATGTACAATATAAGAATCGCAGCGGTGGATGCCGCAATAAGAATCAGCCAACGACATACGGTTGTGCTTGTAATCCAGCTCATAAATTCGCTCCTCGTTTGACCGATCGTTATCCAGATCCATCAAGATTTTCATGTTAAGATATCCCTGCTCGTACATGCCAAGGCTGACTACTCGCTCAGGAAACTTGAACAAATGCCGATGTCTACGAGAAATAACCATAACACCGGTATTGTAATATGTCCCATCCCATTTCGGAGGGAATGGATTATGGTATTCTCTATAGGCTTCCATCATTGAGCCGGAACGGTCGTCAAACCTGCCCTCATTGAAAATGCCCAACTGGGACTCAGGAACCAACTCAAAAAAGTTCGGACAATCATCCCGCACGATCAGGTCAGTATCAAGGTAAATAATGCGTTGATATTTCAGAAGCAAATTGTAAATTTGCATCTTCTCCCAATGCGGATCCCTGCTAACCGTATCAATA